>JBCCQC010000067.1:0-11543 GCA_039024535.1 Chloroflexota bacterium | reverse complement strand
GCAACCGTCCATCCGGTGAAAGGGTGACTTCGGAAATCCAGCCACGGGCGGCCCGCTGTACGACGTGCAGGCGGGTAGCATTGCGTGCGGTGATAGTTTCAAAGGTCATCAGGGGGCGCTTTCTGGTCACATAAACCCGCTATATGAGATGCTGCTAACGAATCATTTTAATTTGTTGCAATTTTGTGAAAATTATGTAAAATCTGCCAGCGCAGTAGGGGAAGCGTCAGGTTATGGTGCAGCACACACACCCGACCCGACAGGCGGCCGCGCAACAAACCGCCTATACTGAACTTATCGGTAAGCACCTTAAAGGAATTCACTCATGCGATTGACGGAACAGCAGTCTCGCGCTCTATTTGTCATTGGCAGTGCCGTTGTAATGCTGGCGCTTGTCATCGTCCCATCTGTTCTCGTCTACATCTACAGCTAAACGGTGAGGGTAATCCCCCTCCCACAGCTAAAACAGAACGAACACCCCGGCGAAAAAAGCCGCATACGCCAGCAAGCCGCCCGCAGCCTCCCACACCCGCAGGCGGTTATCCAGTGCCACCGGGATTAACAGCAGCATCAGCACCAGCATCACCGGGAACTCATACAGCCGTGCGCGTGGGTCTACTACAACAGGCGTAATCGTCGTGGCGATGCCCAGCACCAGTAGCAAATTAGCAATGCTGGAGCCAACGATGTTCCCCAGCGCCACTTCGGATTGCTTGCGGTTGACGGCAACAATCACGGCGACCATCTCCGGCAGGGAAGCCGCCAGCGCAATCACAGTAGAGCCAACAGCAACTTCATTGGCCCCCAGTTGATCGCGGAAGATGAGAGCGTTCTGCACCAGCGCATTCGCACACACCAGCAACAGCAGCACCGCCAGCACCATGCGTGTTATCTGCCACGGGCGGTTAACCATTTCCCCCGGTAGCAGCGCGTTGTCATCTATCAGCAGCAAATCCTGCGTGCGGAACGGGGCCAGCGTCTTCATCTCGGTGGTCGTAAGCTGACGGATAGCCGCATCGCGGCGCAGGAAGTACACCCCCGCAATATTGAGCGACAGGAAAACAATCAGCATCACCACGCCCATCGGTCGGCTGAATTGATCGACCCACAGCAGCACATACACAACCACAGCGATACCAATCATCACAGGGATGCCCCGCCGCACCAGCCCGGTAGCGATTCGCATCCCACCCGCCAGCAGGCCACTGATGCCAATAATGAGGCTGAGGTTGACGATATTGGAACCGGCCACCGTGCCCAGTGTAATCCCGGAGGCCCCCTCTGCGGCGGCATTAATGGCAATGGTAAGTTCCGGTACACTGGTAACCAGCGTCACAATGGTGAGGCCCGCCACAAGCTGCGAAATCCGGAACGACCGGGCTAGCTTTGAAATGCTGCTGATGAGCCAATTGCCGCTGATGTACATGCCCAGAATAGCAAACAATACCACCGTGATATTCATGCGTGCCCCGTTTGTGTGCGTTTTCTAACCAGTGTGCAACTATTGTAACAGGAAAGACACTGCAATGAATGACACATACACAATAAGGAAAAACGCGGCCTCTGCCCGGTTCAAAACCCGATCCAGCGCAAACGGCAGCATCAACAGCGCAAAGCCCAGCATCAGCGGGAAGTCAAAAGAGAGCATTCCCCTTGCATAGGGAGAAAAAGTACCCGGTTCGCTAATGGGAATGGGACTGACGAGGCTGGTGGCACCCAGTATCAGCAGCAGGTTCGCAATATTGGAGCCAATCACGTTACCCACAGCAATGTCACTCTGGCCTTTGAAGGCCGCAATTAGCGAGGCAGCCAGTTCTGGCAGCGACGTGCCGAAGGCAACCAGTGTGAGGCCAATCACTACTTCTGGCACGCCCATTGCTTCTGCCACGAAGGTAGCGCCGCGCACGGTAAAGTTCGCACCCAGCAGCAGCACCATAATGCCCACCAGCAAGCGCCCTACCTCCAGCCCGGTGTTCGTCTGCGAGTCGTCCATTTCTTGACCTGCCGCAGCATCTGCCGTCTTCTGGTCGTCGCTGCGGGTCGCCGTCACATAGATCATCACCAGATTGAACACAATGAACCCGGTCAGCAGCACAATACCATCCCCCCTTCCGATTTCTGTATCAAACAGCAGGAAGTAACACGCAAACGAGATCAAAATCATCAGCGGGATTTCACGCCGTACCAGGGTGACATTGACGGCAATCGGGGCCACCAGCCCGGTCATCCCCAGGATGAGGCCCACGTTGGCAATATTGGAGCCGACGACGTTACCCAGCGCAATACCACTGGAACCAGCCAGCGCCGCCTGCAAGCTCACCATGAGTTCTGGTGCGCTGGTGCCAAATGCCACCACCGTCAGCCCGATGATGAGCGCCGGTACCCCCAGCTTGCTGGCAATGCGCGAGGCCCCGGTGACAAGCCAGTTGCCGCCGAAAAACAGCCCGAATAAGCCAACGAGTATTAACCCGATGTTCAATAGAATAGCCATATAGTCTTAACCCTCTGGTACGAAATGCGATCCGCGTGGCATTGCGCCACACGGGTACTGCCGGTGCAGCTAGCCCCGGTTCTGCTCCACGAGATATGGGGCCGCACGTTGTGCCGCCCCGATGATCCGGCGCAGGGCATCGGTTGAACCCACAACCGCGCCCAATTGTGCCGCATCTATGCGGACAATTGCCAGCGCCGCGACATAACAAACCTGTTCATCGTCGTCGTGCATCAGCAAATGATGCAAAGCCGGCAGGCACGCTTTAACCCGTAGCTGCCCGGCGGCCCATGCTGCATTCTGCCGGATGCCCCAGTCATCTGCATGGCGCATCAACATAGTCAGCATATCCGCTGCACGGTCATCGCCGCTGTAGCCAATCTGTACCGCCGCGTTATAACGGGCGGTCAGGTCATCGCCGTCGCGCAGGGTGTGCAGCAGGCTGGCGATCTCAGTCAAAATTCACGCCCAGCTTACGCAGCGAAATTTCTGCCGTTTGCCGAATGCGATGATCCGGGTCGTCCAGCAGCGTGCGCAGCGGCGGGATGGCAGTCTGGTCACGCAGGCGGCCCAGCGCACGCGCAGCCTGATGACGCACATAGGCGCTGCTATCAGTCAGGGCCTGCGTAAGCGCATGTACAGCAGACGGATCACTCGTCCAGCGCAGGATGAGCGCGGCCAGTTCACGGGTATCCACATCATCGTTGCTCAGCAGTGGCACCACCGCCTGGCACGAGGGCGACCCGATTTGCACCAGCGCTCCAGAAGCCTCCCGGCGCACCAGCTTATCGTCATCAGTCAGCATAGAGGCCAGCCGTTCTGCCACGTCTGCCGTGCTCACCTGCCCCAGCATCAAAATTGCCAGCATCCGCACCTGTCGGTCATCATCGTCCAGTGCCCGCATCAGCGCGGGGGTGGCCTCTGCAATGGGGAGCTGGCCCAGGCCCCACACCGCATTACAGCGCACCATTGCGCTGTCGTCATCCAGCAGCGTAACCAGATGCTCCAGCACACGCGGTTCATGGGTGCGGCCCAGCGCCCCGGCAATCAACTGCCGCGTGATGTCGTCCGCATCAGAAAGGCCCGCCACCAGCGGCTCAATAGAAGCCGGATTGTTTACTTCTTCCATCGCTGTGGTCAGGTACAGAGCTGATGATGCATGCGGATCCTTCAGGATGTTCAGCATCTTCTCTACAGCGCTTGCCGTGCCAATGCGCCCCAGTGCAAGGGCTGCGTGCAGCCGCACGGCAGAGCTATACGCTGTGCTGTTGAGGACGGCTATCAGGTCGTCCACGGCGTCGTCGCCCATGACCACGACGGCGTCCATTGCGCTGTGCTGCTCTGCCTCGTCCGATGCACCCAGTTGTTGTATCAGTGTTTCTGGAATGTTGCCGGCCATTACGGGTTCCTCATGGCTGTGTTGTTGATGGACGTTATTCTAGCACCGGAAAGGTTTGTGCGCCTGTAATGTGGGCCATGCCAGCGATTTGCTGACCAGATTCAAACCAGCGAGCTTACATAAACCACACATCGTTCTGTTGTAACACAAAACGGCGGCACACATCCCCCCATTATTCGGGGGGATGCCCCCGGCGCTAGCGATGGTTGCCATTGGCCTGACGGGTTTTTGTGCGCCTGCGCGGTTTTTCTTCGGCAGATTGTCCCTCTGGCCGCACGGCTCTCACTTCAGCGAAGGCATCATCGTCCTCAATTTCCGGCTCCGGCGGGATAACCGCATCAAAGCGAAAAACATGGAAGCCATTGCCATGCAGCGATACAAAAAGCCCGTTCCACAGCAAATCTACCCCGTCATGGTCATAGCGGGCATCGCTGATTACATCCACGATGTGCCAATCATGCTCTGCTAGCTGGCTCCACGCATCCACCCGGACGATACCCTGTGCGTGCTGGTCGCTCAGGTTAACCACCGTCAGTCGATACTCGCCAGTAGTCGGATGCTGCCAGCCGTGCGCAATGAGGTTGTAGCTCGTCGGGTATTCATCCCACGCGGGCATCAGTTCCAGCAAACGCCACTCCCCCTCGGTGTAGATGGGGTGTTGCAGGTCAGCAAATAACTTCTGGTAAAACAGGCGCAGCCCCTCGTTTTCGGGTTCGTCCGGCGCACGGCCAAGCTGTACCGGCAGCTTGACAACACTGCCCGTCAACTGCCCATCGAACAGCAGCATAGCCCCCGGCAGCGTGAACGTGAGCACAGCGGCGGGTACCTGCCGCTCAATGCCGAGTGTATCAGCGGCGCGGGGTTCATCGTGATTTTCGAGGAAGCGCACCATCTTCCGCTGGAAATCAATATCGGACAGGAGATGAATGCGGATTTTCTCCGGGTCGCCCTCCAGCACACGGTCATACAGGCGCTTGTCGTAAGTAAAATCGAAGCCCTGTTCCTGTAGCTCATATTCCATATCCCAGTACACTTCCGCACTGAAGATGAACTCCGGGTAGTGCTCTTTTACTGCCGGGATGACCTCGCGCCAGTATTCTTCGTTCGGCATATCGCGCACAAAATGCGACCATGTTTGCTCGAACACACGGTTGGTCATCAGCATCGCCATATCACAGCGGATGCCGTCGCACTGTTCGGCAATCTCCAGAATCGTGTCGATGACGTGCTCACGCAGTTCCGGGTTAAAAGCGTTCAACTGCGCCGTGTCAATCCACGCCGGGAAGTACGGGTCACGGCCCCGGCACACATACACCGACCGTCCCCATGCATCCTTCGTCTTGAACAGCCCGAAATTATCGCGGCGGTAGTCGCCCGGTGTGCCCTGCACGAACAGTTCCGGGTAATCGGCAATCCACGGGCAGTCTGTAGACATATGGTTGGGCACAAAGTCCAGCATTAAAGACAGGCCGCGCTTTGCCAGCCGCTTTCGCAGGGATGCCATACCGCGCCTGCCGCCCATTTCGTGGTCTACCTCGTAGCGGTAGATGGCATAGGGAGAGCCGCTCACGTCTGCATCGGTCATATCCGGCAGGGCAGGGCGGTACTCATGCACATAATTAAGCGCACTGCGGCGGGCGGCGGGGCTGCGCTGCCATGCCCCCATCATCCACACGCCATTAAAGTTACTTGCTTGAATGTCGTCCAGTACTTCGTCGGGAATCGTGCTCAGGGTAATCGTCCGGTGGTAGCGGCGGCTCAGTGCCGTCAGCCACACCCGCGTGTTGATTTCGTAGATATAGGGTTTATCCGGGAAAGATGGCATTGCGATTTGTTGCCTCCATACTATCCAGCGGCCTATTGTTATCACAAATCCCGTAATGCACAACGTGTCAGTTGTTTATGTTTCGTCTTTGAAACGAATGGATAACGGTTCTCCGCTCACTGTTGTTCTATCAACGGGTATTTCATCCCACCGTGAGAAATGCTTTGTAAATATGCAGAACACTGCTATAATTCTGTCAGTTGTCTGACAACCGGAGATGTGACATATGTCAATCGAACTGAGCTGGATCATCGAAGGGAAAGTGATTCTGCATCGCAATGTGGGAGATGTAACGCTGCACGATCTGCTCACTGTTGATGAGCCGCTGAATGCAATGCTCAATCGTGGTTCCGGGGCCGAGGCCGTTCACATGGTAGTTCTCGCCAACCCGGATGGAAACGGGCCTATGTCTGTTCGGGCATTTACGGCTGCTACATGGCCGCGCAACCCCAATCTCAGTTGGACGGTGGTAGTAGGACTAAAACACCCTGTACTGCGCTTCGCAGCAGACACAGCCAGCCAGATACTGGGCATGAAGGCACGGTTCTTTAAAACGCCTGAGGGGGCTGCGAGGTATCTGCTTGTTATGGATACGACACTACCGCGTGATTTTTCCCACGCAATGTGGACGGACGACTCTGGAGACGCAAACAGCGCATCACTGTAGGCGGCAAGACGGAGATAACTGTAACATCCTGCACGGTCACCCTGCGGCAAACTCACCGAAAAGCGTTTGCATGATCTCATCTCTGTATACGGGCGCATCACAGGCACGTGCTTAAGGGTTATCTCTGGAGCCATTCCATGGCTGTGCCACCGGCCAGTGCCAGCACCGCACTGAGCACCAGCGCAAGGGACGAATCAATCGTTATCACAGGGGCGAACCAGAATGCACTCCAGTGCAGGCCCACGTACAGCCCAAATACAGACAGCGCGGGGCCCATGCGCGTTCGCAGGCCGCGCCGGGTATCGTTCCGGTCAAACCACCAGAATACACCCCCACCAGCAATCCCCGGCACCACAGCCACGCCGTAAATCACGGTCTGTAGCACGGCCTCAATAGGGTACTCGTCTGTTCCAGCAGGCAAAACAAATGCCAGCGCAAACGATAGCACCACCACACCAATCCCGGCAGCAATGCCCGCTACAAGGGCAAAAGCCGGATACTTCCAGAGGGCAGGTTGTTCGCTCATGTATAAAACGGCCTCCAGTTGCCGGACGAATTTGCAGATAACAACAAATCACGCGCTATTCGTTGCTATTCTAGCCACGGTAATGTTACACTGTCAAAATTATTCATAACAGCTAAGGAAAGTTCATAATGGTTGATGCAGTTTCACTGCGGGTATTTGCGCTGGCATCGCTGGCACTGGTCGTGATTCCCGGCCCGGCAGTTCTCTACATCGTGGCACGCAGTCTCAATCAGGGGCGCATGGCAGGCATTGTCTCTGTGCTTGGGATTTCTGTAGGGGCGTTTGTACATGTATGTGCGGCGGCACTGGGCCTCTCTGCCATATTGATGTCGTCGGCAGTGGCGTTTACTGTCGTCAAATATCTGGGCGCAGCCTATCTCATCTACCTCGGTATCCGCACACTGCTGGCCCCGAACAACTCGGTCACGGATGATGCCACGGAAATTGACACGCGCACCCACTGGCGGGTTTTCCGGGAAGGAGCCGTCGTCAACATCCTCAACCCGAAGACGGCGCTGTTCTTTTTCGCATTCCTGCCACAGTTCGTGAACCCGACCGGCAGCTCCATTGCGACACAGATTATTGTGCTGGGCCTGATTTTCGTGGTGATCGCGCTGGTTTCGGACAGTGTGTATGCCGTGGCCGCCGGTACGCTCGGTGGGTGGCTGCGTCGTAGCCGTCGCTTCTGGGACATCCAGAAATATGTAGCGGGTGGCACCTATATTGTGCTGGGTGTGGCAACGGCGGCCCTCGGTTCAGACAATAAATAACGGCACTCTGATATGAATGGGGCTATAATGCGTGCAAAACATCACTGGAGGAAATAGCGATGCCCTACGCACTGGAAATTATGGCCCTCGAATGCCTGAAAAATCAGGAACTGGACGGCGACGAAATCGTTATCAAGCTGAACGACAAAATCATGTTCCACTGGGAAGACACTGGCTACCGCTGGGCCGCAGAACTCAAGCTGGAAGACTGGACGAACTACTACAACTTCCGCGAGAACAAACTGCGCACCATGAACGGCGACGTACAGCCAGAAGCCTATAAGGACTTCGGGTTTGTGCTGGCAAACCTGACCGGCCCCACGGTGATCGAATTGATTGAGAGTGACGAACGGAATCTGTTCCGGGGCGGGGATGACGAACTGGGCCGCCTCACCGTGGACGAAAGCAGTGCCGCCAACACCGCACAGCAGTATGACTTCACCGACGAAGGCGCACACTACCGCCTGACGTATGCGGTGGTCGCGCAATAAGAGCAATAATGATCGTGTTTGGTGGCGGACGCGAAAAATCGCGTCCCTACAATCCGCACCAATTCACCACTGTAGGGACGGCATTCTTGCCGTCCGCTGCCAGACCAGCCACATAAGCCATCTGGCTAAACCAGCAAGCATCAGGACCAGGACAAACCCCGTATGAGTTTTCTATCACAACGGCTTGGCCTCACGCGCTTCGAGGCCGACGAATACTATGCGCAGGCGCTCGAAGACTACGAGAACAAAAACTTACAGAACGCTATCGACAACATCGGCTTTGCCATCACGCTGCTGCCCACCAACTCCGAGTACCACGCCGTGCGCGGACTGTTCTACATGGAAGACGGGCAGGAATACGACGCAAAAGCCAACTTCGAGGAGGCGCTGCGCCTGCACAGTGCAGAAGCCCTCGCAAACTACGGCATGGGCGTGGTGGCCTTCCGCCGCGCGGAGTGGGCCGACGCCGTGCAGTGGTTTAACCGCGCACGCATGGTCAACCCCACACAGTCCGAGGTACCCTACTATCTGGCGCTGGTGCATCACCGTCAGCAGGATAATGTGATGGCGAAAACCTACATGGAGCAGGCGCTGCAACTGATGGAAGACGCCAAAGATAAGCGCCGCACCGATGCGAAAGCATGGATCCGCGAGTTCGAAAAGCTCATCAAGCAGGCAACGCAGGGCGACACCGACGAACCCCCTGTACAGGGCGCATTACCCCTCACTGGCAGCAGAACCGGCGTGCGGGTCTCCCGGCAGGAGCTTGATGCAGCGAAAACTGCCGGTGCGCTTGAGGCCGGGAATGATGCGGAAGATGATAATGCGGACGAGAACGAATCAGGGGGTAATGAGCCTGAAGACGACACCACATAACGCTGGTCTACAGGTAACGAACACGAAAACGATCAATCACAGATTTAAACTGTCCGGATAAGATCATCTTTATCTGTCTTTCAATATGTGACGGAACTTTGCCGTAGTATGCATGAGCAATGCCACCTGTCATGCAGGCGATAGTGTCACTGTCTCCACCAATAGATATGGCTTTGCGTATGGCATCTTCAAAATTGTCAGATTCTAAAAACGCAATCACAGCCTGTGGAACTGATCCCTGGCACGAGCTATCAAATGTGTAGTTCGGGCGGATTTCATCCAGTGTTTGCTCAAGGTCATAGCTGAATCGCTCCCGGATGAACTGTTTGATCTCTGATTTGCTGCCGTTCGTTCTTGCCAGAAAAACTGCGGAGGCTATTGCCTGTGCGCCGCGAATACCTTCACGGTGATTGTGCGTCACAATCGCGCTTAATCTTGCTTCTCTCAGAACATCATCTAACGTATGAAACGCAAATCCAATCGGGCTAACCCGCATGGCGCTACCATTGCCATAACTGTTGTATCCTCGCACAGATTCCGAACTCAACCATTTTTTGAACATCGTGCCATAGCCAGCATGAGGATGTTGCCGTCCGAATTGCTTGATCTTGCCACCATATAGCTTTCGCGCCCGATGGCGATCAATGAAGTAGTTGGGGTGTTGGGTGCGCTGCAAAACAGCATCAGCAACAGCGATTGTTAAAACAGTATCATCTGTAAAGTGAGAGAATCTGCTGAATAGGGGGAATTCAACTGACCGGTGATTTTCTTTCTCAAATACCGACCCGATAATGTCCCCGGCAATTGCGCCCAGCATAAATCATCCTGAATAGTAGACCGAACTGAGGAGGGGAATGCCACAGGGGATGAAACATAGGGGCGAGGCATAAGCCCCGCCCGAACTGTATAGCGCCTGTTACATTGGCGGCAGCAGCACGCCGTCAATGACGTGAATGATGCCGTTGGCGGCGAAGATGTCCGTCGCAACAACGTTCACGCTGTCGTTAAGCATGACGCCCATGTCCGTTGCGCTGATGGTAACGTCATCACCCTGTACGGTGGTCACGCTGTCCAGCGTCACAACAACCTTGCTTTCCGGGGCAGCCGGTACCACGTGGTACAGCAGGATCTCCGTCAGCATTTCGGTATCGGCCAGCAGGTCTTCTGCCGTAACGCCGAGGGCTTCCAGTGCAGCGGCGAAAGCATCATCGGTCGGTGCGAAGACCGTGAACGGCCCATCACCGGCCAGCGTCTCTGCCAGGCCAGCGGCTTCTGCGGCGGCCAGCAGCGTGGTGAAGTCACCGGCTTCTGCGGCGGTTTCCACGATGTTCGGCAGCGGCTCACCCGTTACCGGGCTCATACCCGTAACGATAGTACCAGCAGCGAGGCCCTCCAGCACTTCGTTTACAGCGTCGGTTACTTCCTGCGGTACCTCAGCATCGTTCGGCGGGGCAACACCCACACTACCGTTAGTCACGTCACCGACGAATACGCTACCAGCCGGGAAGCCTTCGCCACCCTCAACCAGGGCTTCCAGCAGCAGGAATACAGCGGAGTCCACGCGCTTGACAGCGGAGGTCATGATGTTCTCGGCACCGGGGGTCTCGCCTGCACCAAAAATGGTGAAGTACTGATCCTGGTCAACGCCGATAACCAGCGCACCCTGCTGTGCAGCGTAGAGGATACCACCGTTACCGGTCTGGCCACCGCCGCCGAAGATGACGTCAGCGCCTTCACCCAGGAACTGCTCAGCAGCAGACTGGCCGCGCTCCGGTGCAACAAAGCTATCGATGTATACACCGAGGATTTCGGCGTCCGGGTTGGTAGCAGCGATGCCAGCTTCATAGCCGTTACGGAACTTGACTACCGGCGGGATCTCGCGGCCAAACACGCCGCCAATCACGTTGGATTCGGTCATCAGCGCTGCCATAACGCCTACAGCATAGCCCATCTGGTCTTCACGGAACTGGCTGCCAGCAAGATTCGCCGGGCCGTCTGCGTGGAACTGGTCTACACCGATGAAGAACGTGTCCGGGTTGGCCTCGGCCAGTTCACGGGTCACGGTTTCCATCAGGAAGCCCACGGTGACAACAGCGTCAAAGCCTTCGTCAATGCAGGTGCTGATGTTCTGCTCGTAGTCGGTGGTAGCGGCGGTTTCAATAAAGGTGATTTCGAGGTCAAACTCGTCTTCAGCTTGCAGCAGGCCTTCGTAGGCAAACTGGTTAAACGAGCCGTCGTTGATGCGCCCTTCGTCGGTAACGAGGCACGCGGAGTCAATCAGGGCATCCTGCGCGGCAACAGGTGCAATACCAATAGCCAGCACAGCGATAACCATGCAAAGAGCAATAATACGCTTCATAGTGTCGCAATTTCTCCTGTGGGGTATGTTATTCTGTTATACGGGTTTGGTCAAAGTATAGATTAAAGTGGATCTTAAACCCTTAATCGTGCCAGAGTATAACGTACTCTGGCGGGACATGTGATGGTGAAAATGCAAG
>JBCCQC010000066.1:0-11653 GCA_039024535.1 Chloroflexota bacterium | reverse complement strand
TCCAACTTCTACGGTGAAGACCCGGGCGGCAGCCAGGTATTTCCACGTGGTAACGGACGCGGCGAAAACGGTGAAGACCTCACACCATTCCCGAAGGGTGGTAATGGTGACGGCTACCTCAAACTGTACGTGAATCAGGGTGGTCTGGGCCAGTGGTCATGGGATACGAGTACCAATGATGAAGGTGCCCACCAGATTTACGTGGAGTTTGACACCCCTGGTGTTTACACGATGGAAATTTCTGCGCGGTCGTTCGGCCATGCTATTGACCGGGCTGTGCTGTTCGAAACGGGCAGTGTATCCGTATCAGATGCACTGAACCTGAATAATGCAGAAACCCTGTGTGGTGTGAGCAACGTCAGCAACGGTGTGGACACGGACAACAGCGGCACGG
The DNA here is from genome assembly GCA_039024535.1 of Chloroflexota bacterium. GTDB lineage: Bacteria > Chloroflexota > Anaerolineae > Aggregatilineales > Phototrophicaceae > DAOTTY01. The sequence goes on along the minus strand of JBCCQC010000066.1, from coordinate 11,259 downwards.
TCACGCCAGCAGATGCTATTTTCGTGATTAACCGGGTGGGTGAGAACGTGAATATTGCCAACAACATCTTCGCAGACGTGAACAACGATGATGTGATTGACGCGGACGATGTGACGGCGGTTATTCAGGCGATTGGTACGCAGCCATAAATAAGCGGGATGTTGTGTGGGGCGCGGTGTGGCTGCGCCCTACCAGCTTTCCTCGACCGGTTTCAGGTGCAGCAGGCTGTCTACAGCCTCCAGCAGGGCGGCCCGCGTGAACGGTTTGGTGATGAATGCGTCGGCTCCTACTTCGAAGGCGGCGAAGCGGTCTTCATTTGATCGGCTGGCAGTGGCTACCACAATCGGGATGTCGTGCTGGGGGCTGCGGGTGCGGATGTAGTCTACGAGGGCGAACCCGTCCATCTCTGGCATGTTTAAATCTACGACCAGCAGGTCGGCATATTCCTGTTCCAGTGACGTAACGACATCTTCGCCACGGGTAAATTGCACGGTGGTGTGGCCTGCGGTTGCCAGCATGTGGCTGAGGAGGCGGGTGGCCTCCGGTAAATCATCTACAATCAGAATGTGTGCCATTGTCTGCTCCCGCATATGGCTTCCAGTACGCCTACGGGGACACTATAACACATAATTAAGATAAAACTCGTAAATTTTTATGACACAATACGATATTCATTGTAGACTGTGCAGCACCCTTACATAATGTAACGGATTTTGTGGGGTGCGATGCTGACCTGCACGGACTGCCCTGCCATCCAGCTTTCGCCGTCGGTTTCGCAGCCGAGGGGTTTATTGGCAGTCAGGTCAACCTGTTGAGCCTGGAAATAGCGCAGCTTCGGGTGATTAAGGTGATTGCCCCGGTAGACGGCTGCCAGCGCACTGAGTACCTGCACCACCGGCGCGTACTCCACGATAACGACTTCCAGCAGTTCGTCGTTGAGGTCAGCATGGGGTGCGATTTTCATGCCGCCACCGAACGTTGACCCATTGCTCATCACAGCGAGGAACACTTTGCCGCTGTATTTCGTCTCTCCGTTTACCTTCAACGTCACATCGGGTTCGTCCATTTCAAACGCGGCCTTGAGTGTCGCCACAGCAAACGTCCATGGGTAGTAGCCATTGGCCTGTTTTACGTTCTCGTTCACGCCATAGCTGAGGCCGATGCTGCTGGTATTCACGAAATAGTGTTCGGTGTCGTCATAGCGCAACACCCCCATGTCTATGGGCTGTGCCTGCCGTTGTGCCAGCCACCGGAAGCAGGCTTCCATCTCGAACGGGGTGCCCAGCATCCGCGCAAAGTCGCGGCCACTCCCCATCGGCACGTTGCCATATTCAATATCCGGGTGGGTGGCAAGGTGTGGCACCAGTGTATTGATGAACGTGTTGTTAGTGCCGTCTCCGCCTACAGCAAGGAAGCGCCGGGTGCCATTTTCCAGTGCGGTGGTGATAGCGGGGGCAATGTCTTCTACCTGCTGCGTTACGATGACTTCACTGCCGGGGAAATGAGTGCTGCTGTGCTGCCGGATGTCATCGAGGCTTTGACCGGCGCGGCCATTGCCAGCATGAGGGTTCACCAGAACTGCTGTTTTGATCGTCATTGCTTTCATTGTCTCTGCGCCACACAATCGTGAGGGGAAGTCTAACGGGATAGCGGGTTTTGTGCAAAGGCGGTCGATTGTGAGTTATACCTGTATCCGGCTGGCGTCCAGCGAGGGGTGAACGTGGGGCGTAAACCCATGCGCGATAGTTGCCACGACAGACGGCGGGGTAATCACTGTGACTGTGGGCGGGAGGCTGGCGGCGTGGGGTGCGCCATAACCGGCAGGTGAGTACGGGTAGAGCTGGCCCTGCCACAGCAAATGCGGGGTGGGGTTGTGCTGCATCTGAACAAAAACACCATCCGGTAATGTAGCGGATGGTGCGGGGAAGGTTCTACGCTGGAAGTCCTGACGGCTGTGACGGGGAAGCAAACGCTCGCGGTGCAGCACGTTGTCCATGTCATCTGCGCGGAAGGGTGGCAGCCCGGTGAGCGACGGGTTGGCTGCTGCCCACGTCTCCCGGAACGTGTTGTAGCGTGCCCGCTGGCATTCTGCGCAGGGACGGTGTCCCGCAGCGAGTGCAACTGCTTCATCAAGGAAAAACAGTTCCGTGTAGCGACCGGGCTGCATAATCTCGCGGTGACGGTCTTTGAAGTTCAGCAGGCAGATAATCCACCGCCGCACGGCATAGGGCCGCACGATATCGCCATCGTCGTTGTGCAGGCAGCCCCGGTTGCCCATCAGGGTACCACGGGCGGGCGTTGTAATCAGGGTACTGTGGGGGGTAACACGGTTCTGGCGGGGCATGAGGTTTTTCTCTGGTTGGCAACACCGCCTATTATAACGGGTTCAGCACATTTGTGGGCAACCGACTGCCCCACGCTGCACAAATTTTACAGACTTTATGAACAGCACGCTTCAAGCGCGAAGATGTAGACCCGCTGCTCATTGCTCGATCATATCAGACTGTGCATCACGGATGATAACCCACGAGGAATGCAGGAATAGTATTGCGATAGCGAAGGCAATAATGAGATCGGGCCATACGCTACCGAACCATGCCACGAAACCGGCTGCGACGACCACAGCGAAGTTGCCGATGGCATCGTTGCGAGAGAACAACCAGATCGCACGCATGCTGGCATCACCCTGACGATACTTCAGCAGCGGCAGTACCGCGAGAATATTGACGAGCAACGCACCTACAGCGAAACCGCCCATCAGGGCGGCTTCCGGTGTTTGTTGGTTCACAATACGCCAGATAGTGCTACCCACAACACCCAGACCCAGAAGACCGAGAAATACACCATGGATCATGGCAGAGCGAGCACGCCATGTAAGACTCCAACCGATGGCGAGCAAGCCAAGGAAGGTGATTGTGCCATCGCCCAGAAAATCCAGCGCATCTGCCTTCAGTGCCTGTGACGCTGACATAAAGCCTCCTATCATTTCTACTATGCCGTAGCCCATGTTCAGTCCTACGACTATCCACAGCGCACGGCGATAGGCAGGGTCTCGATAAGCTGGGCGGGTAGCCGCTTCGTCAGCCTCAATTCGCTGGAAGCCGTAGCCTGTGGTGGCTACCGCACGTTCAATTTCTGGCAATTGCTCTGCGGAGATGGTTAACTTCATGATGTGAGTGGCGGAAGAAACCTTTACGGCATCCGGGGGCACCCCGGCGGACTGTGCGGCCCGCTCGATCTGAGCTGCATCTCTGGCACAGTCCATGCCGGAGACATGATAGCGAAACGATGTGATGTTTGTGCTGGATTCAGCTTCTCGAGTGTGGGTCATACTTTTACTCCTGCCAGCCGCCCTGCGAAGGACAGAGCGGGGATTGTGTGTGCTGAGCGATTCGACCTGTTCTGAATACTGATAACCCTGTCTTCCAGTTAACTTTCCTGTTCACTCAAATTCTGGTGAACGTATGTTGTCCCCTTTTACTCATGGGGAGTGAGGTGCCCCTTTTCGCGTTGTGAGGGGGATGTGCTACAATCTGCGGCGGGTTGCAAAGTGAGTATTATTCCATATTAGATGCACTGGAAGTATGCAGAATGAGCTAGATGTGTTCTAAAAACTGTTTGAACCAGTGAGAGTTATTGCATCTGTGTCCGGTTGCGCATACGATGGTGCAGACAGATTTATTCGAAAATACAGCCCCGTCATGCGCCCGACCGACTACCCCTACGATCACGACGCCATGCTCCATCGCTGGCACACGTTTAAAACGGAACTCATGCCACAGCCCGACCTTGACCCGCTGGTGATGGCCTCGTGGGTGCGGTGTGCGGCGCACTTTGCGGGGGGCATCCCGCGTATTAACATGCGGCCACAGTCGCCGCGCTGGTACCAGCAGCACCCCACCGACGTGATTACGCTGGCGCTGCCCTATCTGGAGGATATTTTTCAGGTGAATCCAGGGAGTGTGGTGTTCCTCACGGATGAGCACGGCGAGGTGCTGGCACTGGAAGGCGCACTGGAGCCGTTCCAGAGCATCGGGTTGCAGCCGGGTGAGCAGTGGGCGGAGTTTGCTGCGGGGACGAATGCAGTAGGGCTGGCGTTGCAGGCGGCGATGCCGGTGCAGGTGCTGGGTGCAGAGCACTACTTCCAGATTTACCACACGTGCGGCACATCGGCGGCACCTATCCACAATGCAGAGGGTGATATTGTGGGGTGCATCGGCATTCTTACGTCCGTGGCAGAAACGGCGGCCTCGCTGCTGGCGGTGGTTATGGCAACGGCGCGGGCTATCAGCAACCAGTTGCAGACGACGGTGGTTATTGAACAGGCACAGGCGCGGCTCAAGCAGATGAACAACATTCTGGAAAGCCTGAACGATGGCGTGATTACGTGGGATGTGGACGGCACGGTGCAACACGTTAACAGCATGGCCTGCCAGATACTCGGTACACGGCGGGCGGCGATGATGGGCCAGCCGGTCACGGCCACGCTTGACCTTTCCCCGTATATGCAGGAGGCCATCCGGGGGCAGCAGGCACTGAGTGATGTAGAGACGCGCTTCCACATTGACGACCGCATCGTCCAGTGCATGATGAGCATTCAACCGATTCCCGGTAGTAACGGCGAGATCATTGGCGGGGTTGCGATGCTCAGGCCACTATCACAGGTGCGCTCACTGGTGAACCAGCAGGCCGGGTCATCACCGACGCTGACGTTTGCCGACTTTGAGTTTGAGTCTGCGGTGATGCGCCGTGTGTTGCGTGAGGCTCAGGCGGCTGCACGGGGGTCGCTGCCGGTGCTGCTGATTGGTGAGGGCGGCGCGGGGAAGTCTGTGCTGGCGCAGGCCGTGCATAATGCCAGCCCGCGCGGCAACAAACCGTTCATCGTCGTGAACTGCCGTACTATCCCGAATGAAACCATGCGCCGCGAACTGCTGGGTACAGAGGGCAGCAACGGCACGCCGGGTAAACCGGGCAAACTCGAACTGGCGGACGGGGGCACACTGCTGCTGGATCAAATTGATGAGCTTTCATTGGAGGGGCAGACGATTGTGCTCCAGATGATGACCAGCCGCCATGTGCTACGCCAGTATGCCAACCGCCCTACACCGGTAAATGTGCGGATTATTGCTACCAGTGCCATTGAACTTGACGGCGCAGTGGAGGATGGGCACTTTCTGCCGCAGTTGTTCTACCTGTTCAATGTGTTTACGCTGCGGATGCCGCCGCTGCGTGAGCGGCCAGAGGATGTGCCGCTGCTGCTGGAGCGATTTTTGCGTCACCATGCACCGGAGGGCATGACTTACCACTACGAGCCGGATGTGCTGAATACACTGCGCCGCTATCCGTTCCCCGGCAATGTGCGCGAACTGGAAAGTGTAATTGAGCGGGGGGTGGTTCAGGCAGATGGGCCGATAATCCGGGTGCATGACCTGCCGGACACGGTGCAGACTAACCACAGCCTGCGCCCGGAGTCTGCGATACCACAGCCGACGCTCTCGCTGGAAGAAGCTGAACGTGAGGCGATCATCCGGGCGGGGTGGGCGCACGGTGGCGCGATTGTGGACATGGCAACTGTGCTGGGGATCAACCGCAGTACACTGTGGCGCAAGATGAAGCAGTTCGGGCTGAGGGCGGACGATTTTAAATAACGCCCGATGAAACTGTAGGGAGCGGGTGTGCCCACTCCGCTGCACACACCGTAATGTATTACGGCCCGGTAGTGTAGAAATGTGATTTATGATTCGGAGTCGTCGGTGGGTTTTTGAGCGGGTTTGCCATCGCGTACCCACTCGTTCCATTCATATTCGCCATATCCGGCACCTACCCATGGAATAGCACGATCTCGATTCTCAGCAGTTACATCCATCCATGCTTCAATCGTTTCAAATCCAGCGGCCTCCCAGAATGGGATACGCCCAATTTGACGGGATTGTTCCGGTAAAGGGGAACCATCACGTATCCACTCATTCCATTCGTAGAGACTGTAACCTGCATTCAGCCATGGGGTGTGGCGGCCTGCTGCTGTCCAATTCTCGAAATTATCGAAACCAGCCGCGATATACATTGGTATATTTCTTCCAGCATGGACTGCATCGTAAGGTGTGGGTTTTCCGTCTCGTATCCATTCGTTCCAATGTCTTGATCGGTAGCCTGCCTTGACCCATGGTCTGGGATGACCGGCAACTTCCCAATCAGCAAAATTATCATAGTTGGCTGCGGTATAAACCGGTTGCCAAAAGTCAAAACGTGTGGGATTCGTGTAACGATCCATATCCGTCCCAACATTCCAATAGGTATCAAAGATTATTTGACCATCACTTTCTTTTTGTTTTGAATCAGGTAAAACTGTCCGTCCATCAAACTTTGTCTCTTCAATTATTGCGAATTTGAGATTTGTGCCATGTAATATAGCGTTAGATAAATCAGCTTTCTTCAGTTGTGTTTTGTCTAGATTGCTATGACCGAGATCCGCATGAGTGAGATTTGCGTACCTTAACCATGCTCCGGACAAATTTACATATTTCAATCTTGCTGCCGATAGATCAGCACACTCCAATACAGCTTCTCTTAAATTTACCCGCTCTAATCTGGCGGATATCAGAATCGCATCTCTTAAATCGGCATCAGCTAAATTGGCATACTGTAGATAGGTATTTGATAAGTTTGCCCGGCATAGCTTGGTGCCTATCAAACATGCATTGGGTAGCCATGCTCTTGATAAGTCTGCATTTATCAGATCAGCTCCACGAAGATCGGCATCAGCTAAATTGGCGTCGGAAAGAGTTACATCTCTCATATTTGCACCCTCAAGATTTGCATTCTTAAGGTTAGCACCAATTAGATGAGCGCCGCTGAGGTCAACGTTTTGTAGGCTTCCGTCTGTAAGAATTCCCATCTCACGTGCTTCCATCACCGCACGAACTCCTTCTTCGGAGTTGGGGCTACGCATTTCAAGGATAATGCGAGCAATACGCTCGTTTCTCTGGCGTTGTTTTTCTCTTGATTTCTCTTCAGTCCGGCGCTGCTCTTCTTGGGCTTTTTCATCTGCACGCCGCTGATCCTCCCGCCGCCGGTTGAACCGCTCGATAATCACAACAGTGATGCCAATGCCGAACACCTCGGTAATCACATTCACTCGGAAGCCCTGAACGCTGTTGAACCACCCGAATTTCTCTACGAGCAAGTCCATAATAATCAGTAGTTCAATCACAATGGCAGAAACTGCGGTCACCGTATATACAAACTTGTGTTTTGTGTAATGCTGTAGCCAGCGTTGCCACATAAGGTACATCTCCCATAATCATGCACACAGGAGATTGTAACGCGTTTTTATAAGTAGAGTACGCATCCGGGAGCGGGTGTGCCCGCTCCCAGCGGTTGATGTTACGGAGGTCAGTCGGCGCCTTCGGCGGCGGGGGCCGGTGTGGTGGGCGTGTTCTTGCGGACGCGCTCCGGGCGTTTGCGTGGCCCGTTGAGGAACGTTCCGATGAAGGTGTAGCGTACGAACAGGTCATACATCGCTAGCAGCACTACTGTGGTGAATGCAATGATGAGGGTGAACTTGACCAGCGCCGGTAGCTGCCACTCCGAGACGACGCGCTGCAACACAATTACCAGTGGTAAGTGCGCGAGGTATAGCCAGTAGGATGCATCTGATAGATAACGCATCACCCGGCTTTCTCCACTGAACAATACCCGGAACAGCCCCGTGAGGCCCAGTACCATGAACCACGCATAGGTCACAATCAGGAATGCACTCCACAGCGAGGCGTCGCCGGTCGCTTCGAAGCTGGCTTTGCGCTCTGCGTAGCCAACCGGGAACAGGATGAAGATGGCAACCGGCAGCATGATCCACCAGCCCCGGCTCACATCGCCCCGGCGGTCGTCCAGTGTGAAGTAGTACGCACCGAAGTTGAAGAAGATGAAGTAATACACCAGCACATCAAAATCCGGGATAATGGTGCCCGAAAGATCAGGGCCATAGGCCGTCATGAATGACTGCGGAATCATCGTCAGCGGGATGAGCCACAGCACATTCACGGGCGACATTACCATCCAGCGCGGCAGGTGCGGCAGATTGATTTTGCCGAGCACCCACATGATGCCTACAAACACCAATACCAGCAAACATAACTGCCACAGGAACCACAGGTGATACAGGAAAATGGACTCGTTGACCACGTTCACAATCTGCAAGATAGCATTTTGCTGCGCAATGGCCGGGTCACCAAATTCACTGAGCACGCCAGAAACCGACACCTTGCCCAGCGTCATGTTAACAATGCTGGCGCCCACGCCATAGCTGCTGGCAAAGGCACGGACATCGTTGCCGCTCAGGGTGATGGGGTGGGCTTCGTCGGGGTCGGGCAGGGCGGCACCGGCCACCAGCAGTCGGTCGACCGTGTTGGCGCGGCCCAGCGAAATGGTGCCGTTGAGGGCCGTCAGGCCGTCGTTGTTGACCGCGTTTACGTCTGCACCCTGTGCTACCAGCCAGTCTACGGCTTCGGCATGGCCGTTAAATGACGCCAGCATTACGGCGGTGTTGCCGTTGTCCGGGTCTGCCGCGTTTACGTCTATGCCCTCGTTGATGAAGCCTTCCATTCCCGTAATGTTACCATCGCGGGCTTCCGTCCACAGCGTGACTGCGGGAACAGCCGTTTCTACCGGGGCGGGGTTGGTGAAGCGGGTGATGTCTACACGGGCGAGAATGGTGAGCGGGATGAAGACAAACACGCTCACTACAAATGGCAGGAACACACGACGATAGCGGTGCTTGAGCAGGGCAAATGCGCCGCGCTTGCGCCATAGCATCATTGTGAAGAAACCACTCATCATGAAGAATAGCGGCATACGCCACCCATGAATAGAACTGAATAACTGGCCCAGCGCTGGTAACTGGCTCACATCGGTGATGCCCCAGTACGGGTCATAAAATGAATAGGTTGCGTGCAGTACGATGCCCATAATCATTGCAATGGCACGCAGTGCGTCGAGGTCGTGGCGACGCGGTGTTTTTGGCTTTGATGATGTTTCTGTCGTCATGTGTTGCCTTCCATCTCTCTCTTACCTGTTACCCTACAGTAAATCCTCCGTCTATGGGCAGCACGACACCGTGCAACATGCTGGCTCTGTCGCTCAGCAGATAGAGGACTGTGTCCGAAACTTCCTGCGGCTCCGCAAACCGATCGAGCGGGATGCGTGCTTTCATCGGGCCGGCTTTGGCGGGGTCTCCCCATGCCATTTTGCCCATCGGCGTCAGCACCACGGTCGGGTTGACGGTGTTGACGCGGATGTTGTGCTGGCCCAGTTCCAGTGCCATTACACGTGCCAGATGATCCAGACCGCTTTTAGAGGCACAGTATGCGGCGTGGTTCCACAGCGCCCGCATGGACGCCTGGCTGGACAGGTTGACAATGGCACCCCCATTGCCACGCTCGATCATGCCCTTCGCAATCACCTGCGAGATAATAAACACCGACCGCAGGTTGACAGCATAGGTCTGGTCGAAGGATTCCACGGACGTTTCCATGAACGGTTCCAGGATCGCAATCCCGGCGTTGTTCACCAGCAGGTCAATTGCCCCGGCGTCTGCTGCTGCTACGCGAGCGGCGTCGGCGTCGGCAAGGTCTGCGGTGATGGTTGTGCAGTCGATTTCCTCTCGCAGTGAGTCGAGATCGGCCTGTGTGCGGCTGAGCGCGACGACTTCGGCACCGGCGGCGGCGAGGTCTTTTGCAATCACCCGGCCAATGCCCTTGCCTGCACCCGTGACCAGCGCACGCTTTCCGTCAAATCGTATTTCCATGATGTATTCTCCATGAAGAAGGAATTAAGTTTATGACGGTTTCCAGCCTGCGGCACCGCCCTGCCCACGCCAACACCCGACTGTGGGGTGGCGCAGGCTCGTTCACAGCCGCGTTGAAGTAGCCGTGAATTTACGTCGTAAATGTACAGGAAAACGCGGGTGAACTCACCCGAAGATGCGTAAAAAACTGGTGGAAAAAGTATAAATAATCAAACGTGTAACAGAATGGTTTGTGTACCGGCTGATGGGGTAGCGGGGTTTGTGATAGAACGAAAAATGGGAAATTGAAGTGGGGTGTGATACGCTAGCGGTATCACAATGTGATAGATGGAAGTGGGTAGGGTAAAAGGCTGCCAACCTGATTTGTGCCCTACCCACTACTCCTATTTACGTCTGCCTGTGATGTGCGTGGCAGGGCTGATAGGAGCGCCGGTTGGTTTTGCAATCGTGTTAAGGTGGCTATCCTCGCTGACGATTGCCTGTTGTATATGTTGCACGTTATGCGCGGCGATGCACCGCCACACACCCCACGGGTATTTACCCGACGCAGATTGTAGCACATCCCGCACACAACGCAAAAAATGGGCTGGCGGTCAGTCCAGTGTTTGCCCGATTCGCTCGATGACGAGTTCGGCGTCTGTGGCGTCGATGGTGCCGTTGCAATCAACATCGGCGATGGCGTTACTACCGTCTTTTGCCTCGCCAATGCGGTTGAGAACATAGAGTGCATCGGCGGGTGTAATGATGTTGTCATTGCCGACTATATCATAAGGAAAATCAGATCGAATGTTGTCGATCTGTACACTGTATAACTCATAAACCTCATCAGTGTCCTGATCGGCCCGGTAAACAACTGTTTTGCCATCCGGACTGATCTCTATGTCGGGTTTACCAGAGGCATCTGACCCTAAACGGTTACCGGAAGTGGCAACACTGCCGCCATCAACCATTATCGGTGTGAGGCGGGTCGGGCTGTCACCGCACACGGGAATACTGTACAGTTCATCAATAAAGCTGTCTTCTGAATCCGGGATGCTGATGTTGTAAACGAGTGTTTCACCGCCCGGTGCAAGCCTGAATAAAACTGGATTATGTCCATCTGCTGATGTGAGACTGAGCTGTATTGATGTACCACCCGCAGTTGGTACACGGTAAATGTGTCGTATGTCACTGTTATCCATGCTGCTAATGTAAAATACTGTTTCATTATCTTTGCTTATCGCTACACTTGTACCCAGGCTGTCAAAGGGAGTTCCCCAGACCTGCGTACCGGGTGAGTTGAGCCTGATAGCAGGATTGTTATTATTGCTCATACTGTAGTGCATGACCAATTTAGTTTTCGAAGAAGTGTAGAATGTATCCAAAAACGAGGATACAGCGCTCATGGGACGCAAGCAAACGTATGTGGTGAACCTGACGGATGAAGAGCGGAACGAGTTAGAGCGCATCGTAAAAAC
>JBCCQC010000065.1:0-11819 GCA_039024535.1 Chloroflexota bacterium | reverse complement strand
GTCTTCTGGCCGTGATGAGCCCAGACGCCTGCAAGGAAATCTGCCTGGAGTTCCAGCCTCACAGATAAGTCGTTATACCAGAATCACATCCGTCAGGCGCATGAGCAGCGCACCCAGCCGGGGGAAATACCCGGACATAATGCCGATGGTGGTACCAATAACAACTGTGATAATACCGGCAGTCACCCCCACCAGCAGGGAAATCCGCGCACCAAAGATCAATTCGCTCAGAATATCCTGACCGATGTCGTTTGTTCCCAGCCAGTGCTCTGAAGATGGGCGCGAAAATGGACGTCCGACACGCTCGGTGGGATCGTAGGGGGCAAGCTGTACGGCAAACACGGCTGTGAAGACCAGCCCGAATACCAGCAGCACGCCAATGCCCCCTACAATATGCGCTGTCGTGAACCGAAGCCGCCACAGGGATGAGGATTTACTCCCGTGATCTAACGAGGCAGGCGGTTGTGCTTCGGTTACTGTATGAGTGGACATACGCTAATCCTGCAATCGCTCCAGTATGAACACACCCTCGCGGCGGTACGCCTCCCCCATGATAGCACCAGAATGCCCCGCAAGGCCGTTTACCAGAGCAATCGCGTGCTCATAGCGGGTGTGCAGTGCCAGCCCCAGCGCCACTTTGTCCTCGTGGATGTCGTCATACTCTGGCACTACATAGCGGAGGGTTTCGGCGTCGGTTTTCTGCTCGGTGAACTCTGCGCTGAATGCCATCTGTGACCCCAGTACGCCGAGTGCCTGTTTCTTCAGTGCCCAGGTTTTGCTGATTTCGACAACACAATTCGCGTGTTCCGGCGTCATGTAGTAGATAGTACCAACGCGATGCGGGGCATGGCCGCCGCATTCCTCAATGTGCCACTGCCGCCCCGCCAGCGCAAAAGACTCGGTATACAGCAGCGCAATCAGACGGCGATCCGGGTCAAGGTCGTGCTGGGCGTGGTGTGGATCCTGCGTGATGACAATGTCCGGCTTTACACGCCGCACCAGTTCCACAATTTTTTCCTTGGATTCCACATCCAGTTCCCAGCCACCATAGGGGAAGTGCAGGAACTCTACGTTGTCAGTGTCGATGCCGAGAATTTCCGACGCTTCTTTCACCTGCGGACGGCTTTCCGGACGGCTGAGCAATACCGCTGCATGGACGTAATCACCGGCCTGCGCGTGCAGCGCCAGTGTGCCACCACACTCTACAATTTCCAGCCCGAAGCTGGCAAGCATTAAAACACGCATAAATAATACCTTTCTATGAGATAATCAGTGGTGCCTGACACGTGGATCAAGACGCGGATACAACCAGTCCGCTAAAATGTTGGAAAATAGGACGGCAAACGTAAACAACAGGAACGATGCCTGCATGACCGGGTAATCGCGCCCACTGACGGCCTCGAAGATCAACCGCCCCAGTCCCGGATACGAGAACACTGTTTCGATCACCACAGTACCGCCAAACGCAAAGCCAAACCGCTGTGCCAGCACCGTCACCACCGGGCACAGCGCATTGGGCACCATATGGTTCAGCAGCACACCGCGCTCCCCCACCCCTTTGGCACGGGCCGTGCGGATGAAATCCTCACCCAGCAGCCCGATCATAGTGTAGCGCATCGTCAGGTAAATGCGCGGGATGCTCAGAATCGACAGGGTTGCCACGGGCATAACGGCGTGTTCGATGATGTCTATGATGTGGGCAGTCCCGGTTAGCCCGGAGGCCGGTGTGACTGCCCCCTGCGATGGCAACCAGCGCAGTTGCACCGCAAAAATGGCAATAAATAACATGCCAATCCAGAAGGACGGCAGCGAGTCCGTGGCAATCATCCCGTTCAACATTGCCAGGTCGAGCTTGCTGCCCCGGTACCATGCAGACACCGCGCCCAGCAAAATGCCGAATATGGCAGAAATTACCAGCGAACTGAACGCCAGCAGTAGCGTCCACGGCAAACGCTCCATAATGATCTCGCTGATAGGGCGGTTCTGACGATAAGAATAGCCAAAATCCCCCACAGCAATATCGGTGAGATAGTCGCCATACTGGACGATCAACGGGCGATCTAATCCGGCAGACTCAATAATCTCATCGCGCTCTTCCTGTGTGAGCAAACCCACATCAACCCCTGCCAGCACCACCAGCGGGTTCCCCGGCATCAGGCGAGGCAGTAGAAAATTGATGGTCACGGCTATGAGGATGACGACGATGTACTGTAGAACGGTATTGTGTTGAGGTGCGGCTGTCATACGGAACAAACACCTGTATCAGGGTGAGCAAGGGTGGGAGCATGGCGTTTTGCCATGCCCCCTGCATCGCACAGGTGCTATGGACGCGCGTCTGCTGCGAGGAAGGACAGCTTGTGGAACACGCCCTGCCCACTCATGAACAGCCAGTTGTCATACACACCAGGGCGGTAAGCGTACACAGCATCCGGGTAGAGCAGCATAATAAACGGGAGTTCTTCTGCAACAATTGACTGAATCTCCGCCATCAGTTCGACCTGACGATCAAAGTCCAGCGTAGTGATGAGTTCCTCGGTCAGTTCGTCAACGCGATTATTGCCATAGCCGGTCAGGTTCAACGAGCCAATCGACGTATCGGAGTGGATGAGTGAGCCAATGCGTACCGGGTCTGCCTGGATAGGCGCAGACCAGCCCCACATGGACATATCGTAGTTGCGCCCCTGCGTGACATCGAAACCGGGCCACACCGCCTCTTCCCATGTGGTTTGCTCTACGACGGCCACCTGTGCATCAATGCCGATTTCCAGCAGCATCTCACGTACCAGTTCTGCAATGCGGATGCGCAGCGCATTGTTGCTCGGCGTGAGGAATTCGAACGAAAGTGCCTCACCATCCAGTTCACGAATGCCGTCACCGTCAGAATCGACAATACCGGCTTCTTCCAGCATGGCTGCGGCGGCCTCTGGATCGTGTGCAACAGTAATCGCGTCGTTATAGTAAACCGAAATCGGGTGCGTCCAGCCGGGGCTGCCCACGGTGCCAGTGCCCAGGTAAACCGTCTCGATAATGTCATCACGGTTAATTGCCATTGACATGGCCTGGCGCACGACAAGCTGATCAAACGGGGCACGCTCAATGTCGTAGGTAATCATCTGCGTGGTGAACAGCGGCCCCTGGATTGTGGAAATATCACCCGTTCCGCTCAACAGCATGGATTGCTCCGGCGGCACGGAACTCACCAGCATGTCCACCTCAGCAGACTGTAGAGCGGCAATGCTGCCGGTGGTATCGGCATAGCGGACGAAAACCAGTTCGCCAATCTGGGGCGCACCCGCCCAGTAGTCTGCATTGGCCTCAAAGCGATAGAACTGATCTGGTTCATATTCTGCCAGCACGTATGGGCCGGTTCCGATGTTGGTTTCAATCCCGAGGTTTGCCTCGTCGGGGTTTTCAATCGAAGACCAGACATGCTCCGGCATAATGGGAACATCGGCCAGCGTGCCGAACTCCAGCGACGGGTTCGGAGCCGTTAGCGTTAGCGTGACCTGTAACTCACCCGTGACTTCGGTTACGTCCACTGAACGCAGATTGCGTGTAAAGCGCCCCTGCGGGAACTCTTTAAAGTAATCAAACGTGAACTTCACATCATCAGCGGTAAACGCTTCGCCGTCATGCCATGTAATGCCTTCACGCAGGTCAAGGGTCACTGTCATCGCATCGTCACTCAACGTAGCGGTTGTTGCCAGCCACGGCTGCGGGATGCCGTCACCATCCAGTTGATAGAGCGTATCATATTGTAGCAGCAGCATGTTCCATCCGGGGTTGCCGGTGACATAAGAGTAGGGGTTGATTGTGGATTCATCCCCGACGATGCCCATGCGCAGTTGTTCTGCCGACTGTGCAGCCGGGGTCGCACTTGCGCTGAACGGTATTGCAGCAGCGAAAATAATAAAAAGAAGCAGTAAAACTCTAGTGTGTCGCATTGTTTTTCCCTGAGGTTGTAATCGTGGAACGATAGTTGTACTCGACTTACCTTGATATGTTAACCATAGAATTGTACAGAGAATTATAACGCCCCTTTGACAATTTGCCTCACTCTTCAGGCACAGGAACTGTCAGATTTTAATCTGAAATGGCGCCTCTCCACTACCGCAGACCCCTAAAAACCGGGGATAGTATTCGGTAAGGTGGGCCAACCAGCGTCAATTCGGGCGAGCGTTTCTTCCCATGAGAGCAACCCGCTGGTTGCGTCGGGCCGGCTAACATTGAGCGCCCCCACTGCATTAGCTACAGATGCCACTCGCTCCGGTGAAAGACCATGTAGCAAACCTGTCAGCACCCCACCGTATGCGGCATCTCCAGCACCTGTCGTACCCACCACTTCAATCTCATAAGCCGGGTGATAGACTGCTGCCTCCCTCCACGCAGAGGGATCAACCCCCAGTGCAGCGAGGGGGGCAAACCGTTGCTCATCAGCAGCGCCACGTAGATAAAGACCGTAGCTTGAGAGCTTTAACCCCACAATAGCACACCCCATCGTGAACAGTTCATCCGTGAGTGATTCGAGTGTTGAACGATTGAGTAATGGCAAAACGTCACCACGAACAGCATCGTAGCTTTCACGACGGAGCATAAACATTAACTCCTCGACACTCGGCACAAAAATGTCCACATAGGGCAGTGTGCTGGTGAGGATTGTTCGCCAGTCCACCTGTCCGGGGAATTTGCCGGGGTCGGGCATTGCTGTATCCATTGATGTGACCACATTGGCTTCCTTCACTCCCCGGAAAATTGCAGTCAGGGGTGCGCCATCATCCTTCACCAGAGATGGCAGTAACGGCGGATAACCAAGGTGGAAGATCTTAGCATCTGCTACCCGCTCTATGTCCACATCTGCCGGGAGGAACGATTCATTTGCCCCGGTAGAATGGAAAATAATGCGGTCACTATTCTGGGGCGACATCAACACTGAGTAGGAGGTTGCTGTATCGTCCTTCACACGGATAAACTCTGCCAGTTTTGGATCAGTCTCCCGTAGCATAGCGATGATAATCCGACCGATCATATCGCCCCCAACATTGCCCATCAGCCCCACATCAACCCCGAGGCGATGAAGGGCCAACCCGGTGTTGGAAACAGACCCCCCGGTCGCCATATCCAGCGGGCCTATTTCGAAAAGTTTACCGGGTGAGGCCATCTCATCCAGCGGAACTGTGTCCATACCGGGGAGTAGATCGAGGCAAATATGCCCGGACGCAATCACCTCTACCATGATGCCCTCCCGGTCGACAGTTTCCGTGGGGTGTCTGAAGTCGTTGGACTCGAACACGACCGCCCGTTCACAGCAGTTCGCCGGGGCTGCGGGTTGGGAATGCACCCCGATTGTATTGATTTACCCGTGTTAGTGAGCGTCATGCGAGACCCTGTAGTTCAATAACCGTCTGTGTACGCTGACTTTCCAGCGCAGCGGTGAGAACGGTATGGTGCTGTGCGGTTTCATCCGGGGTCGCGCAGTAGAACGGTTGATGCATGTTATCACGCCCATGGGTCAGCTCATCACAGAACGCAGCCCACATCTGTAGCAGGCTATCCGAGAGACCAAACTCGAAGATGCCACCTGTAATTGTGCTGTAAGCGGTATCGTAGCCCAGGCTTTCTTCTGACCATAATTGTTTGCCACCCGGCTCGTAGGTCATGGTGAGGAATGACTTTGGATGACGGGTACTGTAGGCAACACTCTGCCGTGTACCATTGATGCGAATGTACCATGTATTGGTTTCACCCGGCGCAATGCGATACGTCTTCAGCGTCATCGGGAAATTACCATACCCCTCAGAGGAGACTTCACAGGCCAGTGTTGCGTTGTCCCATGTTTCACACGGGACGACTTCCCCATCTGCATTGGGGCGCTCTGTCATGATATTTGACAGCAGCGCACGGACGTTTTTCGGATACCAGCCGAAGCGCAACGGGATGTGAAACACATGCATACCGAGATCACCCATGCAACCGTATTCCCCGTTGATGTCGATCATCCGCTTCCAGTTGATTTTCTTGTTCGGGTTAATGTCGCTACTGTGCAGGAAACCCGCCTCCACATCAATAATCGTGCCGAACCCGTTCGCCTCAATGACATTCATCACACGCCGTGCGCCGGGGAAGAATGGGAACTCCGATGAACACGCCACAAAAACCTCTGGATTGGCTGCAAGCGCGGCAAGTATTGCCTCGTTCGCTGCCCTGTCGATACCGAACGGCTTCTCGCCGAGCATGTGCTTCCCGGCTTCAATGATGTCCACATAAAACTGCTGGTGCAGGTTGTGTGGCACCGCACAATAAACAGCATCTATATCCTCACGAGCCAGCAGTTCTTTGTAGTCCGTAGTTGAAAAAATTACAGATGAGAAATTATCTTCGTACCACGGGAACAGTGCAGTGTTGGTGTCACATATGGCGGTGATTACTGGCTGAAAATCAAGGTTCAACAGGTGTGCCCAGCGTGCGGCAGCACTGGCGAACTCGCGCCCCATCAGCCCAAGCCCAATTACCCCGAAGTGGATCTGTTTTTTAGCCATCGTCGTTGCCCTGGCTCAGGTGTTGCATCGCATCATTGACTGATGCACCGTCATGCACAACCGCCATCAGCGCACGAGTCATACCGCCGGGGTTTTCGTGCTGGATGACATTGCGCCCATAAACGATGCCCATAGCGCCCTGTTCCATCAGTGCTCGGGTTCGTTCCAGAATTTCACGATCTGGCACACGTCCCCCACCCCGAACGAGCACGGGCTTACCGGCTGCAATCTCAATCACGCGATGATACTCACTCACGTCATCACATGGGTCTGCCTTGATGACATCGGCACCCAGTTCAATAGCCTGGCGTACCAGCGGTAGAATCCTGTCAATATCACCATCAACCATATAGCCGCCTTTTTCGGAATTGTACTGCATCAACAGTGGCTCCACCATCAGCGGCATCCCGTAGCGCTCGCACAGCGGCTTGAGGGCCATAATGTTCTGTACGCACTGTTCCCATACTTCCGGCTGGTTTGGCAACATGAAAAGATTCGCCACCACGCACGCAGCATCCAGCCGGATGGCCTGCTCAAGTGGCTCATGAATAATACGGCTGAACAGCTTCGATGGGAGTTGCTTGCCATACACATTGGCGATGTCTGTACGGAGCACCAGGGCTGGACGGGTCTTGTCTCCGAGGCTTTGCAGGATTTTCGCCTGCCCGATGCTGAGTTGAATTGCATCCGGTGCAGCATCAATCACGGTCTGGATGACGTTCGGCATGTTTTCAATGCCGTTGATAAAACCACGCTCCCCGAAAAAGCCGTGGTCAATGGCGACATCAAAGCACTTGCCATCGGTAGCAAACAATCGTCTGATACGGGGTTCAATAGACATCATAAATCTCCTTATTCAGTGTCAGGTTTCAAAGCTAGATTTTGCATAAAATGCAGCCCCAACAAGGCAAACATCGCCCATGAGGGCGGCACGCTGAAAGCCGTGCTCCGGTTGGAAACCGGGGGATAGAATGTGTGTGTTCACCACCTCGTGAATGCGATTCCAGAGCAGCCCATCCAGACGGGTGAGCGACCCACCCATAACGACAATCTGCGGGTTAAACAGGTGGAGTAGATTGACAAGCCCCAGCCCCAGCCACCCCATTGCCTCATGGACAATGCCGAGGGCGAAGGCATCACCATTCGCAGCAGCCTGACCGACATCCGCGCCCGTCAGGGTTCCTCTGTTGCGCAGGGGCGTTATAACATCGGGCCGGGCAAGCAGGGTCTCGGTTGCAATGCGCCCGAGAGCCGTACCAGATGCCAGTTCTTCCAGCTTTCTGACGGTACCATCAGGCATCCGCATCAACTGATGCCCCGGTTCTGCCGCTAACCCACCATGCCCGGTGAACAACCTGCCTCCGATGATTACCCCACCACCAATACCCGTACTGAGGGTCAGGTAGATCATGGGGTCAGCATCAATTGCTGCACCAGCGTTGGCCTCGGCTATCGCTCCCAGATTTCCATCGTTCTGCACGAAGGTTGGCACACCGCCAAACGCCTCGCTAACAATCTTGCGAATCGGAACATTTTCCCAACCGGGGAGTGTCTCTGCGTGCAGAATAGTCCCACCGGGCACATCAAGTGGGCCGGGGGCAGCCATACCAATCGCCAGCGGGGTTTCGCCAGCTGGGATGACAGATCGTGCTGTTTCAACGATGTGTCTCAGCACGTCATCCTGCGGACGATACACTGCCGATAGGGTCTGCACACGACTCACCTGCTGCATGGCGGCGTTATACCACGCTGCACGGAGTTGGGTTCCACCAAAGTCTATGGCGAGGTACCCCGTCATGCGTCCAATCCGTTGATAGTCTGGTAAAGTGCTTGATCTGGAAGTGCCAGTTCGATGTCGGCTGGATGATAGTCCAGCACCTGTGGGGTATTACCGCGCACCACAATGATACCGCTCTGAATGTCACTGCGTAGCGCTTCGTAAGCCATCACTGCGCACTGGCCTGCAAACACACGATCACGATGGGTCACAGCCCCGGCACGCTGGGCATGGCCCAACCTCGTGTAACGCAGGCGAACCCCGGTCAGGTCGGGGATCAATTCTGGAAAGCGCGGGATCGCTTTTACCCCTTCACTCAGCACCACCAGCGCGTGATGTTCACGGGCGATGGCATCTTTAAGGCGTTCGCCCAGCCATACATCGGTAAAATCATATTCAGGGAGCAGGACGAGATGTGCGCCTGCGCCGTGTGCGATAGCCAGTGCAAGGTAGCCGGTGTCCCCACCCAGCGTTTCCACCATAAAGATGCGTCCTCGCAGCGCATGTGCCGTCCCAATAACGCCATCAATCGCTTGATAGGCATAGTTACATGCAGAATCAAAGCCCAGCGTATATTCGGTTCCGGCAATGTCGTTATCAATGGTGGTGGGAATGCCAATGTGGGGAATGCCCCACTGTTTAAGAAGCACGGGGATGTGCGTGAGGCTACCATTTCCCCCGAACAGCACAATATTGTCGATTTTGTGTTTTTTAAGAATAGCTTTCAGGCGTTCTCCGGCATCTTCTGCCGCGAGAACCGGCTCACGAGTAGATGCATACAGGGTGCCGCCGCGTCCATCCAGCCGCCGCACAATCCGTCGGTCAACAACATCTATCTGCTCATCAAAAATACCGGCAAAGCCGCCGGCGGCCCCCAGCACCACATCACCATTGCCCGCCGCAAGCACACTTAAACGCGCAATCAGGGTGTTGATACCCGGTGCGTCTCCACCACTAACACAGACCAATGTCCGCATAATTTTTCCAAATATCTCTAATTTGTGTTGATTGTGACAAAATAACCAAAAAAAAGCAAAATTTGACAAAGTTTACCGGAATGGCTATATTGCCAGCATAAGGTTATCTAAAAAGTATTTTTCATGTCTTCAAATGAAACGACCCATCTCGCCATCGAACGGCAACAGATTATCCTGGATATTCTGCGCCAGGAGGGTGTTGTGCGCACGGCAGAACTCAAGGAACTATTGAAAGTTTCGCCTGTTACCATCCGGGCAGACCTGAAAGAACTTGAGCGTGCCGGTGAGTGCGAAATCATCTGGGGTGGGGCTGTTTCGACTAAACCAGCCACCGAGCGCGAATCCCTGCTCGAAGAACGCAGTAAAATCCACGCGGCAGAAAAGCGACGGATTGGAGCGGCGGCTGTAGACTACATCCAGACCGGGCAGACCATCTTTGTTGATGCTGGCAGCACAACGGTCGAACTTGTACGTCACCTGCCAAAAGACCTGGAATACTTGCGAATTGTAACCCCGGCGTTAAACGTCGCGGTTGCCGCGAGCCACTACCCCGATGTTGAGCTGGTGATGCCGGGTGGCGTCTTGCGTAACCTGACTCGTGCGCTCGTTGGCACACAAACGGCGCGTAGCATGGAAATGTTCAATGCATCATGGTTTTTCCTTGCGACTGGCGGCTTCTCCATAAAGTCGGGGATTACTACCGGCAATATCATGGAAGTTGAAGTCAAGCGAACAATGGCCCGCCGTGCGAAAAAGTGCTGCGTCCTCGCAGACAGCAGCAAGCACGGGCGAGAAATGTCATTGGTCGTGATGCCGATCCAGAATGTGGACGTGCTCATCACGGACACTGGCCTGAGCGATGAGGACGCCAGTGCGCTTGCCGCACAGGGCGTAGAAATCATTCGTGTCTGATAGAGACTGATGGAGGTGGCTGGAAACGACATTCAAAATTGAAGTGCAAATACAACATTTTTGTTTAAATCAGGAGAAATTAACACATGCTTAAAAAACTTCTTGTCATAGCGTCCCTTGCCCTGCTCATGGTGCTGCCTGTCAGTGCCCAGGATGACGGCCTGACGATTGCATTTGTCCCCGGTGTAAACCCCGACCCGTTCTATGTCACGATGAGCGCAGGAATTAACCAGGCCGCAGCCGACCTCGGCGTGACAGTTATCCAGCAGGATCCCGAAGAATTTAACCCGACCGTTCAAACTCCCATCATCGAAGCCCTTGTTGCACGCGGTGACATCGACTACCTTGTAACTGCCGCTACCGATAGCCAGCAGATGATCCCGGTTTTGCAGAATGTGAACGATGCCGGTATCGGTGTGATCTCTGTAGACACCTTCATCGGTGATGGCGACTACGCCAACGGTGAAGTTACATTCCCGCTGTCCTACATCGGTTCGGATAACACCCAGGGCGGGTACATTGCGTGCAGCACCCTTGCAGAAATCCTCGGTGAAGGCGCTCAGATTTACATTCAGAACGTTCGTCCGGGCATCTCCACTACCGACCAGCGCGAACAGGGTTGTGTTGAGGCTGCGGAAGATTTCGGGCTGGAAATCGTCGCTATTGACTACAATGAAAATGACGTGAACACCGCTCAGCAGCAAACTACCGCTATTCTGGAAGCAAACCCGGACATCGTCGGTGTCTACGGTACCAACACCTTTAGCGCACAGGGTGCAGGCACTGCCGTCCAGAATGCTGGTCTTGCAGGCGCGGTCGAGGTTGTTGCCTTCGATGCTTCTGAACTTGCTATCGAACTCCTGCGAGATGGCGTTGTAACCCAGGTTATCGCTCAAAAGCCGTCCGACATGGGCTACATGGCAGTTGCTATGGCCGTTGCCGACTCCCTCGGCTATCAGTCCATCCCGGCCCGCATCCCGACCGGCTATGCTGTGATGAACATCGACAACGTGGATGACCCGGACATCTCCCGTTTCATCTACACGGAGTCTGAGCGTGAACCGGATACCGAACTTGACCTGACGGTTGGTTTCGTGCCGGGGGTAAACCCGGATCCGTTCTACATCTCGATGGCAGTTGGCGTTAATGATGCGGCAGATGCATTCGGCGTCGGCGTGGTTCAGCAAGACCCCGAAGAGTTTAACCCGACCATCCAGACGCCTATCATCGAAGCTCTGGTTGCAGGTGGTGAAATCGACTACCTCGTGACTGCTGCAACCGATAGTGAGCAGATGATCCCGGTGCTTGAAAACGTTAACGATGCTGGCATTGGCGTGATCTCCGTAGACACCTTCATCGGTGATGGCGACTATGCCAACGGTGAGGTAACGTTCCCGCTCAGCTACATCGGCTCCAATAACACACAGGGTGGCGAGATCGCATGCAGCACTCTGGCAGAAATCCTCGGTGAAGGCGCTCAAATCTACATTCAGAACGTCCGCCCCGGTATCTCCACCACTGACCAGCGTGAGCAGGGTTGTGTGAATGCAGCCGAAGCAACCGGGCTTGAGGTTGTTGGCATCGACTACAACGAGAACGACGTAAACACCTCTCAGC
>JBCCQC010000064.1:0-11854 GCA_039024535.1 Chloroflexota bacterium | reverse complement strand
CTGTCGCGCTGGAATACACCAGCTTGCCTCCCGTTCCTCTACCAGATGTTGCTGTGAGTGGCCTTACTTTTGCCGATTCTGCCGGAAACACCACGAATGTATTCCCCGCAGATACAGTCGAAGTGCAGGCCACGTTCAATTACAGTGGATTCGAAAACGAGCAGCTTTTCGTCGGCAAAATCTATGTAGATGATGACGAAGACCTGTCGTTGAGGATCGTTGATGAGTGGTCACAGGGTTCGGCAGGAACCACGCAGTATGCAATTTCTGTTGGCGAGGGGAGTTCGCTGCTTTTACTGGATGGCGACTATATCTTGGATCTGTTTCTGGGCTGGCAGCTTGTCGCCACGGCTAACTTCACAGTGGGGTCAGATGATACGGCTGATGTGGTGACAGCATCCGATACCGACGGCGAGACCGTCACTTATGAACTTCCGGAAATTGGCCTCAGTCTCTCCACGCCGGTAGACTGGTTCGCGCTGGAACAGGCAGACAGTGACCTGTATTTCACATCTGATCCAACAGACACTGAATACATTTACATCTATCTGCTGGAGGACGCGCCAACTGACCCACAGGGCATCGCGCTGGAGATACTGGATGTGTTTGCGATGGACAGTACAGGTGATGGCATAACGCTTACGGTTGATGAACGTGATGTGTATGCATTCGGGCTGACATACAATGACGGCGAGGTGTGGAATGGGCGTGCGTTTGCGTATTACGATGGGGCCTCCGGTACCGGAGTCGTTGTCTCTGCGGAGGTGCCAGCAGTAGAACGTGACCCGGATACGCTGTTTGAATCGCTACTGACGTGGGTGAGCTTTTAATGCCGGGTAACAAAAAAGGCATCCGGTGTGCGGATGCCCGTGTAGTGTACCCCCAGTTGGATTCGAACCAACGCCTCTGGCTCCGGAGGCCAACGCTCTATCCCCTGAGCTATGGGGGCTAACCTTACCCTCATACTATACTGGCAACCGGGTGTTCAATCAACCCTGTGCGCCGTTTTTTGCTACCATTATCACAAATGATTGACGGATTCAGAAGGAAAGTAGAAGTGATACGGACAATGCTATGGTGTGCGGCTATGGTGATGGTAGCCGCCTGCGGGTCAGTTTCCGGGCAGGCAGAGATCGAAGCACTGGCCGCAGAGAACATTGCCTTTGCAACAGAAGCCGCCAACATCCGGGGCACGCTGGCCGCCGAGGAAACACAGGTTCTGGCGACTTCGATAGCAGCAGAAACGCTCGTCGCCCGTGAAAACGGCGTGAACTCCGTCATACTGGCGACCGTCCGCGCCGGAGACCCACCGACGGTAGCCGTTGTCGCGGCAATTGACCGTTCGGCAGGGGCAGCGGCAGCAGGCGCAACCCCCGACCCATCACAGTTTGGTGATGGCCCTGCTGGTGAGGTTGTGGAGACGTATGTTTCTGGCACGGTGCGCGAATCTGACGGGTGTGGCGACGATGTGCGGTCACAGTTCCCTGAGGGTACGTCGCGCCTGTTTGCAGTGCAGCGTGTACAGAACATCCCGGCGAATACGCTCTACAGTGTGGAGTTCTTTTTTGGTGGGTCGTCCGCGCTCAGTGATGACCTGGTGGTAACGGTGGATGAATCTGACCTGTGCATCTGGTTTTTCCTGGAGCCGTATTCTATGGGCAACTGGTCAGTTCAGTTTTATTCCAACGGGGTGCCTGTGGGCCAGCGTGTGAACTTTACCGTCGGTGGTTAATCGTCCGTTGGTTTGCCACGGCTTATGCATTAAAATGCGCAGTCGTTTTTATCGGATTGGAAAGTAATTTGAACCGTCTGCTCACACTGCTGCTGTTGATTGTTGCCTGTCTGCTGGCAGGGGTTTTAACGTCCCATGCGCAGGACGTAAACGCAACGGCAACACCGCTGTTCAATGTGGTGACGGCGAGTGATGTAGTGCTGCGCGGTGGGCCGGGGGTAAACTTCCCGCCTGTGGGGAACCTGCAAACCGGCGATTTTCTGTTCCCGGTGAGTCGTAATGAAGCCGGTGACTGGATTCTGATAACGTACTTTCGTGGTAGCTATGGCTGGATACGCAGTGATCTTGGCTTCTGGGTGGATGATCTGGATGCACTCCCGGTCATCGGCCCCGACCTGACACCGACTGTAGAACCGGGTTCAGAAACGGCCACGCCTTTCTTCCCGACAGAAACACCTACCGGCAACTGGGTGCGCAGCAACAGCGGCGTGGCCTATGCACGGGTGGGGCCGGGGCAGGGGTATTTCCGGCTGGGGCAGTTCTTCAATGGAGATCAGGTGGTGCCCGTGGCACGCAATGCTAACCTGACGTGGATTCTCGTCCGCTGGAATCCGCCTGAGCTACCGGGGGCCATCCCCCGTGAGGACGAATTTGCATGGATTGCGGCCAGCCTCGTAGACTGGACGGATGATATTGTGGATCTGCCAGTCATTTCGGAAGATAACCTCACGCCGTCGCCTGTGCCAGTATCAACTGCCACCCCTGTTGCAACGGCCACCAGCACCGCGACGATCACACCTGACCCGACAGACACCGCTACAGTGACCCTGACCGTCACGTCATCCGCTACGCCAACGCTGACATCAACAGCGACGAACACGGCCACCGCGACACAGACTGCCACGCCCACATCATCTGCAACAATGACGGCTACCAGTTCGCCTACCGCGACCGAAACCGCGACGGTGACACCCACGGCAACACCAACCAGCACCATGACAGCAACACCAACTGAAACCGCGACGGCATCCGCGACAGCCACAGATACCCCTGTCCCGACGGCAACAGCGACATCAACCGCCACTGTGACCAGCACGGCCACGCCAACCGAAACCGCGACGGCGACGGCCACATTGACGCCCACGATGACAGCAACAGCGACCGCTACCGACACACTGACGCCCACAGAAATGGCTACCTCAACGCCAACAGCAACTGTCACACCGACGGCAACAGCTACCGAAACCCTCACAGCGACGGTGACAGCCACGGCAACCCATACGGAGACAGTCACGCCAACGGCGACAGCGACAGCCACGGTAACAAACACTGCCACCGCTACTGAAACAGCAACGCTCACCCTGACACCGACGCCAACAGTAACTGACACGCCAACACAGACGGAAACACCGGCATTCGCGGCACAGGCCGTCACCGATGGCGTCACGCCGTCGCCCACACGCACCCTCGCGCCAGTGGATGCGGATGGTGTGCTGCCCACGGCTCTGCCAGCCACATCAACGCCGGGGACGGCTGTAGCCGTTGTGCCGCCGCCAGAAAATAACGTGCCACCTGCTGCCCCTCCGGCTGAACTGCCGCCCGTAGATGGCGGTGGCCTGCCGCTGGAAGTGATTGCGGGCAGTGTGGCGATTGTGGCAGTGGTGGCCTATGCGGGGTTGTTCCTTGCTGGCACCGTGGCCGCAGATCGTTACGCGGGTGGCTTCGTAGTGGAAGAGTGTCCGGTTTGCCAGCGTGGTACGCTCACAGTGGATAGCCGCGCTGACAGTGTTGTGGGCATTCCCCGCACAAAGCGCATCGTCCGCTGCAACGAATGTCGCTCTATCCTGCGTGAGGTGGGGCCGCGCCGCTGGCGCTATGCAATTGACCCGCTGGAAAACTCGGAGCTGTATCAGCAATACAACGGGCGCGTGATAGATGACAACACGCTGGGGCGGCTGGGTTCCGACGAGCCGAAAACCCCACCACAGTTTGTGGATGAGGAATAACTATGCCGCTGGTTGAGTGCATACCGAACTTCAGTGACGGGCGTGATGCCACCGTCATTCAGACCATTACTGATGCGATTGCATCTGCCGGGGTGCATCTACTGGATGTGAGCAGCGATGCCGACCACAACCGCACTGTGGTGACATTTGCCGGTGAGCCGGATGTTGTGGCCGAAGGCGCATTCCGGGGGGTAAAAGCCGCCGCTGAGTGCATCGACCTGACAGCGCACAGCGGGGTGCATCCGCGCATCGGTGCAGCAGATGTGGTGCCGTTCGTGCCCCTCCGTGATATATCCATGCTGGCGTGCGCAGACCTCGCACAAACCACTGGCCAGCGTATCGCCTCAGAACTGAATCTGCCGGTTTTCCTGTACGAAGCGGCGGCAAAAAATACGGCTCGTACCAACCTTGCCGACATCCGGCGCGGCGGCTATGAACGCTTGCAGGCGCGGATGCAATCTGACCCGGCGATGCAGCCGGACTACGGCCCTGCCACGCATGGCACGGCGGGTGCGGTTGTGATTGGTGCGCGTGAGCCGCTGGTGGCCTACAATGCCTACCTGAGCACAGATGACGTGAGCATTGCAAAGGCTATTGCGAAAGCGGTGCGGGCCTCAGGCGGCGGCCTGCCCTACCTGAAAGCTATCGGCCTGCTGGTGGATGGCCGCGCACAGGTATCCATGAACCTGATTGACTTCCGGCAGACCCCGCTGTACATCGTGACCGAAGCCGTACGCACAGAGGCGGCAAAACATGGCACTATCGTCACTGAAACTGAACTGGTGGGGCTGGTGCCACAACAGGCACTCATAGACGCGGCTATTGCCTCGCTTGGCCTGCCAGATACCGTTCGTAATCTCATTCTGGAGCAGGGCGTTGGTGCTGCTACCGGAAACTTCCAGCAAATTCCCTTCGAGTAATCATGACATCGAGACCCTACTTTCTACTGTTTGCCGTCCTGATGGCTGCCTGTTCACCGCAGGCGGCCACACCCTTTGCCGCGACCATACCCGCAGCACAATCCGTGAATGTTGCACCCACTGCCACACCATCGGATACGCCCACGGCGACCTTTACACCCACAGAGACCCTCACGCCGACGCCGACATTTACGTTAACGCCGACCGCAACGCCGACCGACACGCTGACGCCGACGATTACACCGTCCCCGACGAGCACACTGACGCCGACCGTCACCCCGACGTTGACACCGAGCGATACACCCACGCCCATCCCGACGGCAACACCTACCGGGGTGTCTGACGATCCGAATGCTACCCCGCCACCTTCATGGACGCCACAGCCGGATAACCCGGCGGTGTTCCTTGACGATCACTACCGGCTGAACCGCCCGATTGCCGCCTCTGGCAGGAACTTTGTAGACCGAGTTTACCCTTACGGTAGTACTGCCGGGGGGCGTTACCGGGTACATCACGGCGTGGAGTTCCAGAACCCGAACGGAACGCCGGTGCTGGCCGCTGCGGATGGCACAGTGTACTACGCTGGCAGTGACTTTGAGCGCGTGTTCGGGCCGCAGCCAAACTACTACGGCAATCTGGTAGTCATTCAGCATGGGTTCCGTACCCCACAGGGAGAAACCGTATTCACCCTGTACGGGCATCTGTCTCGCGTGGAAGTGGAAACGGGTGATGCAGTTGCAGCAGGCGATCAAATTGGTGCGGTAGGGGCAGAGGGCGTGGCAATCGGCGCTCACCTCCATTTTGAGGTACGTGCAGGAGATGGTGACAGCTTTGATGCGACGCGCAATCCCGACCTGTGGATTTTTCCGTTCGGGGGGTTCGGGACGCTGGCCGGGACGGTGACTGACGCCGGAGGAAACCCGCTGCGCGATGTGACCATCCAGGTAGACCCGGCGAACGGACAGGATGAGCTATCCCGGTTTGCCTACAGCTACGCGGGCGATTCAGTTAACAGTGACCCCGACTTTGGCGAGAACTATACACTGGGTGATTTACCCGCAAACTACTATGACGTTACCGTGCGTGCCGATGGCCGCCGACTTTTCCAGCAGGTGGTTTACGTGTACCCGAACCGCACCACACGCCTTGACATTCAATTAGATCAATGAGAGTTTCGGCAGGGGCATGGCACGCCATACCCCTGCCTTATTTCTGATGCTTTTTAGTCGAACGTTCGATAGTCGATGATAACGTCGCCGTCATCCTGAAGTTCTTCGACACGAATCACGGCTTTGTCGCCATCATCAGCCAGGATAACGATCAGGTCGCCCTCATCCGGGTCAATCTCGTTTGTGTTTGCATTACTGCTGGTGATGTCGTCCTCGTCAATGTCACTGAAAGTGCCACTGATTTCACCGATCTGGCTGTCCACAGCCTGGAAAACATCACCTGTCCAGCGGATGCGAATATTGGTCTCAAGGTTCAGCGTGAACGTGTTGCCATCCTCAATCTGAACATTGTCACCGCTCCCGCTGCCACTATCGGCCTCGCCACTACCCGTAACCTGATAGCTGAAGTTAAACGTGGAATTGTTGTTTTCTCCGGCACCTTCTGCAACTTCATTGTTGGCGTCTGCAAAGATGATGGCCGAGAAGTTCCCCGTTCCCGTGAGTGTACCCTGTAGATTCACGGTTGTGCTCTGCCCCGGTGCAAGCCCACCCACACTGGCAGACAGGAACAGGTTATCTGGCGGGAGCGTCGTGTTAACGGTGAAGGCGCCAGAACTGCTGCCACCACTGTTTGCCACAGTAACTGTAAGCGTGAATGTCTCGCTGGAGTTAGCGGGGTTCGGTGAAATTTGCGCAGACTGGATGATAATATCCGGTTCTGTCACGGGGAGCGGTGTGGGCAAGGGTGGTGGCGTGGGCGTGGCTGGTGGGGTGACAATCGGTAGTGTGTTGGTATCTCCGATGACCTCATTGAGCGTGTCAAGGTTGGCAACCCAGCCCTGCTGACCACGGAATTCGATAACCAGCCACGTGAGTGCAGTGTTGGCACCGATGACCTCAATCGTTTCATCTTGCTCTAGCTGGCCCAGTGTCTCAAAGTTGGTGCTGGGGCCACTGCGCACGTTCTGCACCTCGCTGATGATGCGCACGAACACGCCATCTGGCAGTGGTGTGGCCGTTGGTAGCAGCGCATCCTCTACATCTGGCGCTTCCTCAACCGGAACCCGTGTAGTGCCGGAGAAGCGTTCCTGTACGATAGGTGCCCCGAACTCGTTAAGCTGTACCACAAACGTGTTGTCACTCAGTTCGCCGGTTGTGCGGCCTGCAGGGGCCAGCGTCCCCTGAATACCAGAGAGGCCCTGTAGTGTTGTGAGGTTGGCTCGCAGTTCACCCGGCAGCCCGATTGCCGCCGCCAGCAGGGTGATAGCATCGGCACCGGCAGCCGCAACAGCATCCGGGATTTCCCCGTAGGTGCGCACGTAGCTGGCAAGGAAGTTCGTGCTGGTCGGGTCAGCGGCACCGGGCGTCCATGTGGACGAACTGATGATACCGGCTGTTATCTGTGGCGGGAACTCGCCACGGAAGGCGGAGGTGTTCGCCTGTGGGTGGGCAAATACGCCAGCATACCCCGCATTGCGCAGTTGCACGTAGAAATTACCTGCGCTGGCGGGGCTGCCGTAGGTTACAACGCCCGGTGGGTTGCGGCTGAGGATGTCCTCGATAGTGCTGTTGAGTATATCCGGTGTGTTGACCAGCACCGGGGTGGTGGGGGTGCCCCCCACTGCCTGATAAGCGCTGGTAAAGCCCAGCACACTGATCGTCGCGTCGATGTCAAACTGGATCACGTCAAGGTTGGCAACCCGCGCATTGTTCAGCAGGTAGTCTGCGAGGGCACGCTCAGTGAAAAAGTTTGAAGCCCGCGCCCGGAACAATTGCCCGGTCACATCGTTAATGAGCAGGCTGTCATCGGTGGCAGCCGTGAGGATGGGTACATTGAGTGCCGGGATTTGCGGAGCGATGGCACCGGTCTGGGCAGTGGTGGCGGGGCCAACAGCAGCAACAATCCCCGCTGCACTGAGCTGCGAGACAGCCGCGCCCGTGTCCTCCATAGACGTATAGATTAGCTCAAGCTGGAACTGTGTGCCGTCTGCGCCGGTCACACCACCGCTACGGTTAATCTGGTTGGCAATCAGCCGTGCCCCCTGCCCGATAGACGTATTTGCCTCGCCGAACACGCCAATGCGGAATGAGGGCTGCTGTGCCTGTGCAGGGGGCAGGCCGGGTAAAAGACCACATAAAATGAACAGAACCGGGATCAGATAACGACGCCTGTAGATCATGATGGGATGACGATCCTTTCTGTGATATAATGGAATGAAAAGGGCAACATTTTTGATTGTAACTATAACACATTGCTTAGATAACTCTCACCGACGATAAACCACTTCCCGCAGATTGATAACAAATGTCTGTTGCCCCGT
The DNA here is from genome assembly GCA_039024535.1 of Chloroflexota bacterium. Taxonomy (GTDB): domain Bacteria; phylum Chloroflexota; class Anaerolineae; order Aggregatilineales; family Phototrophicaceae; genus DAOTTY01. The sequence continues at coordinate 3,706 of JBCCQC010000064.1, read as the reverse complement.
TGCCAACCCGGTACACGGTCAACAGATTTGTCGTATTACGGCGGCGTCACACGCCGTTGATTGTCCGTATTTAGCTAGTGAGCCAGGGAGACATGATTCATGTCTGACGACAACAAAGCCTACCTTACACCGGAGGGCAAAGAATCCATAGAGCGCGAACTACGCGATCTGATCGAAATCCAGCGACCGGAACTGGCGCAAAAACTGAAAGAAGCGGTTGCCCAGGGCGACCTGAAAGAAAACGCAGATTACCACGACGCCAAAGAGCGTCAGGGGTTCATTGAGGGGCGCATTGCCGACCTCGAAGCCACACTGCGCCGTGCCGTTATCATCGAAAAGAGCGAGGCTGGTGGGGCCGTGCAGCTCGGTAACACCGTCACGATTCGAGAAGCTGGCACTAAAGACGATGAAGTATACATGATTGTCGGCTCTGCGGAGGCCAACGCCCGCGAGGGCAAAATCTCCAACGAAAGCCCCATCGGGCAGGCGCTCATCGGTAAGAAGAAGGGGGATAAAGTAAAAGTGCAAACCCCCGGCGGCAAAATGGAGTTCAAAATCCGCAAGATCGAGTGAGCCTGCTGGCAACACGCAGCACAGTCATAAAACCGAAAGCCCCCGCACATGGCGAGGGCTTTTTGTATGCCTGTTATTTGTTCGGGTTCACTGGCGTGAAGTCCCCGGCCCCACTGAAAGGATCTTCTGGCGGTGGATTGCCAGCCCCCGGCGGGGGTGGCGGTGAGCCGAAGCCCGCCATTGCATCCGGGTTGAGTGGTGGCGGTGCCAGTGGTGTTGGGCTGGCTCCCGGTGGGGGTGGCGGGGACGCTGGCATGGACGGCATCCCCGGCATTTCTGGCATGGCCGGTGCTGGCATTGTATCGCCAGATGCACCGCTGCCGCCTCCCGGTGCACCGGCCTTCGACCATGCAATAATTTCAATGGATGACTCGTTGAGTGCGCTGGGGTCGTCAGCCTTGAAGTCAATATCGCGGGCAATCGCCTCAATATAGAGGGCTTTCGTTTCCAGAACAGCTTTTTCACCCGGTTCCAGCTTCACAACATCGCCCTTGGCCTGCATCTTACTCAGAACCTCTGGATCGCTCATGGCAGCATCTGTTGCAAACGTGGCGGTGGGTGTGTTGGCGAACTCGTCCTTATCGAACATCCAGACTTCGATAGCTGTAACCCCGCCCTCATTCTTCTCAGAGATCGTTGCACCGGCTTCGCCATAGTAAAAACCAGCGTCGGTCTCGATGTTGAATGAGTCGTCGTAGTTGCCGTAGCCATCTTTAAACAGTGAGAGCTTACGGATCACCGGGTCACCGTATTGTTTGTTATCGACGGCAGTATCGATCATTGCCGCCATACGGGCATTTCGATCAATAATAGCCTGCCGTTCTTTGGATGCAGATTGATCTCTTTCTTCTCCACGAAGTCTTGCGATCGTAGGCTCAAGGAATGGGAAGATGAGCAGCGTCCACAGTACTTTGCCCAGTATGAATAGAATGGCGAACACCACCAGCACGACAAGCGGCCCAATGATGTTGTTGAACACATTGGGGCGTGGTGGTGGGGCCGGGGCCTGCGCCTGGGCCTGTGTAACCAGACCGTTGAACTCTGCGGCGAACTGCGGGTCGCTCTGTAGATAGGCCTGGAACTCGTCACTATTTTGCAGGCCGGCTACGATACCTGCCGGGTCATCCACGCTTTGCAACATGCCCTGTACGTTACCGGCAAACGCATCGGAATTGCGCGAGGCGTAGCGTCCAGCAGCCCCCAATACCCATTGATCCTGAAAGGACTGCTCAAGCTGAGCCGGGCTACCATTAAAAAAGTTGACCGGCTGAATGCCATAGGCCCAGATCATGCCAAGCGCAAAGCAGACTACGGCAAGAATAGTTGTCGTGAGTTTCGGGAAGTAACCTGCGACAATAACGACCGTCGGGTTCTTTAAGAATGAAGACATAGGCACGGTGTCCTTTCGTGAGCGACAGGCTGTAAACGATCTTATTGTACTGAAAACTACAGGGGGCTGCCACAAATGCAGCACCAACACTTCAACAATACACCGTGCCTCATGCTAAAGCAAACGAAATTGCAACATACGAGGGAAATCATGGGCGGCGCAGTGGCCGCCCGTTGATGGGGAGTGCTAGGAGGCGTCGCGTTCCAGTTCGGCTTCGCCCTGTTCTTCGTCTTCTGGCTTCGGTAGCTTATACGTGCTGAAGTCACACTCGGGGTAGCGGCTGCACCCGTAGAAGGGTCGTCCGCGTCGGTCGCGCAGGCCGCCAACGATCTCGCCGCCGTGTTCCGCCCCGCAGGTAGGGCAGGCAATGCCGGTTGGCTCCACGTAGCGTTCGGTGTGGCGGCATTCAGGATAGTTGGAGCAGCCGATAAACTTGCCGTATTTACCCCGCTTGATAATCAGGTCGCCGGTGCCACAGGTGGGGCAGGTACGGCCTACCGGGATGTCTCGCTTGAGGTTCGGCATGTTGGCGTGCGCGTTTTGCAGGTGCTTGCTGAACGGCGTGTAGAAGTCGTCCAGCACGGGTCGCCAGTCGGTGTCGCCCTCGGCCACATCGTCCAGTCGGTCTTCCATACGCGCCGTGTAGCTGTAGTCCAGCACCTCCGGGAAGTATTCCGCCAGCAGGTCAAACACCAGATTGCCGGTTTCACTCGGCGAGAGGCGCTTGTTATCCCGGTACGCAAAGCCATTATCCAGAATCTTCTTGATCGTCGGTGCGTAGGTACTCGGTCGACCCACACCATACTCCTCCAGCGCCCGTACCAGGCTGGCCTCAGTGTAACGGGGTGGCGGCTGCGTAAAGTGCTGTTCCGGCATCAGACGAATCAGGTCGAGCATGTCCTGCTCGGTCATCTCCGGGATGATGCGGCCCTCATCTTCGTCCGGGGCGGTGTCTTCGTCGCGGGTTTCCTCATACAGTGCGAGGAAGCCCTTAAACTTGATGGTGCTGCCACTCACACGGAACAGATACGGGCGGTCTTCTTTCGTTGCCCCCGCGCTGATGTCCACGCGCAGGGTGTTGTAAATTGCGTCGGACATCTGGCTGGCAACAAAGCGCTGCCAGATGAGCGTGTACAGTTTGTACAGCGCCTTACCCTGCTTCTCTGCGAGGATGGCCTTGCGCACGCTCTGTGGGGTGCGCAGCGTACTCGTCGGGCGGATGGCCTCGTGTGCCTCCTGGGCACCCTTAGCCTTCGTCTTATAGACTGGCGGTTTCTCCGGGCGATATTCTTTGCCGTAGGTATCCACGATGTACTGGCGAGCTTCGTCCTGCGCCTGCTTGCTGACACTGGTGCTGTCTGTACGCATATACGTTATCAGACCCACCGGGCCTTCTGTACCCAGGTCAATGCCTTCGTAAAGGCGCTGGGCAAGCTGCATGGTGCGGTTCGGGTTAAAACCGAGCCTGCGTGACGCTTCCTGCTGCATGGTGCTGGTGGTATATGGCGCGGACGACCGACGGCGGCGTGTGCCCCGCTTGATTTCCATCACCTGATAGGTGCTCTTTTCCAGCACATCCAGATGTGGCCTTACATCGTCTTCGCTGCCAAGTTCCGGGTTTTCCCCGTTGATCTTGTGTAGCCGTGCTACGAAGGGCTTCGGCTTCTTGCCGTTGCCCCCCTGCTTTTGCAGTTCAGCCTCCAGCGACCAGTATTCTACCGGCGTAAATGCCTCAATCTCGCG
>JBCCQC010000063.1:0-11951 GCA_039024535.1 Chloroflexota bacterium | reverse complement strand
TTGACGAAAGGCCAGAAGAAGCACGGCCCTACCTGCAAAAGCTACATCAGGAACAACCCGAAATCATTGAGAGAGCCTACAATACATGGCCGTGGGACTTACTGGATGAGTGTCGCAACGACATCAAATTGCAGAAGGAGGTTAATAGCGATGATGAGACATCACCACATGAATTCTACAGCGACAGAGCACACGACTGCCCCATATGTGGGAAACCGGCGGCAGACCTTTCGTGGTTTTTCATCACCACACCGGAAATAACATGGCAAAAGCTGATGGGACGTGAAGGGTGGCAGAGCGTCTGCGATGACTGCCACGTTCAGGTTGATTTCTTTATGACCGCGATGAATTGATGCGCGTGAGGTAACGGCTTGCATGTGCACACCATGCGGGCACACAATACATAGTCATGGCGCAGATATGGTGGGCTGTACCCATCACACGAAAGGACAACAACATGCTTAAAGGCCAACTGATCCACCCGACGATTTTGCAGATACTGGGGCAGGCGGGGCACGGCAGCGGCATCCTGATTGCCGACGGCAACTACCCGTTCATGACACGGGCGAACCCGGCAGCAGAGCGCGTTTACCTGAACCTGGCCCCCGGCAAACTGACCGTGACGGACGTACTCGAATCACTGCTGACGGCCATCCCGGTAGAAGAAGCACACGTTATGGTCACGGATGAAGGCAGCGTCCCACCCATCCACGACGAATTCCGGGCAATGATGCCGGACGTAGCGTTGCAGCAGCACACGCGCTACCCGTTCTATGACCTGTGCAAAGACGACGATGTGGCCCTCGTCATAGCAACAGGTGAGCAGCGCGTTTATGCCAACCTGCTGCTGATTGTGGGCGTGGTGCAGCCGGGTTAAGCCCCCGGCTGTTGTTCGCTTTCAGTTTCGGGCATCAGCGGCAGGTGAACTGTGATGCGGGTGCCGCTGTCCTTCTCACTCTTGATTTCCAGCCTGCCCCCATGCAGTTCTGCCAGGCGACGGGCGATTATCAGGCCAAGGCCAACGCCCTGCTGTTCGTGGTATTTACGGTCGAACTGCATGTACGCGCCAATGCGCCGGGTATCGCCCACGTCGATGCCGCGCCCCCTGTCTTCAATAGCCAGTATAAAGTGGCCGTCGTCGGTGCGGGTATCCACCGTAACCGGGCTGCCTGCCTCGGAGAACTTGAACGCATTGCCAATGATTTCCTGCGTGATCTTGCCAAGGTTAGGTTCGCTCACGCGCACGTTGGCCTCACCATCTCCGTTGATGTGCAGGTCAGCATCACGTTCGCTTTCGTCGGCAAGACCTCTGGCCGTCTGTGTGATAACCGCGACCGGTGACCTGACCCCCTCACCCTCCACCAGCCGCTCGCGGCGCTCCTCATCCTGCTCAAAGAGTTCAATCTGCGAGTAGACCAGATAGTTTTCTATCAGATGTTGCAGCCGCTTGCCAGATTTCTGCATAATGCGCAGTAGTTGTTCGGTGCGGGTCGGGTCGGGCGTCATACCCTCGTCATAGTCCATCAGCAGCATATCTGTGCAGGTAATCAGCCCGGTCAGCGGCGTGCGCAGTTCATGGGGCAACGCCAGAATCATGCTGTTGCGCAGGTCTTCGACTTCCTTCTGGTGGGCTTCCTCCCGTTCGGCTTGCTTCTGGAGTTGTGCTTCTACCGCATCCAGCAGATCCTGCGCGTTAAACGGCTTCGTCAGGTAGTCCGCTGCGCCCAGGTTCATACCCTTGCGCTGGTAGGGGCGGTCAATGTAGGCCGTGAGGAACACGAACGGGATTTCGCTGGTGAGCGGGTTGCTGCGCAGTTCCATCAGTACCGTATAGCCGTCCACCTCTGGCATGTTAATGTCGCACAGGATGAGATCGGGCAGCAGTTCATAGGCTTTCTGGATGCCCTCGCTCCCGTCGCGTGCGCGATACACGTCATAGTCACCGATTTCAAGAATCTCCACGACGTTATCAAGAATGGTTACTTCATCTTCAATGGCAAGGATGGTCGTCATACGAGTGCCTCTTTTTCAATTCCCCTGTAAATTACCGGTATAAATACTTTAAAGTGGGTGCCCTCACCCGGTTCGCTGGTAAACGAAATCGTACCATAATGGGCATCCACCGCCCGCTGGACAATTGCCAGCCCAAGGCCGCTGCCCGGTTCCTGGCCCACGTTGGATGCCCGGAAGAACGGATCGAACAGGTGTTCCTGGTCGTCTGGCGGGATGCCCCGACCGTGGTCGATCACTTCAAACACAAAATGATTGCGCGTATAGCGCGTCATCACCTGCACGGCTGCCCCCTGCGGGGAGTATTTGATAGCGTTGGTGATGAGGTTGGTCATGATCTGGCGCAGCAGGGTGCCGTCCGCCTCTATAGTGCGGGGCGCGGTATCCCCTGCTATAAACTGGATGGTGTGATCTTCATCAACGATGCTGAGGCTTTCTGCCACGCTGCCTGCCAGTTGAACGGGGTCAAGCTGCACGGGCGTGGCCGCCCCGGCATCACGTTCCATACGGTGCATAGCCGATACATCCGTCAGCAAAGTGACCATTGTCTGCAATGAATCGTGGATGCGGTCGATGTGGCGAATTTGCTTATCGGTTTTTTCCCCTGGCAGGCTCATCGTCAGCAATTCCATAGACGATTGGATGACCGTCAGAGGCGTGCGGAACTCATGGGATACCGTAGACAGGAACCGGGAACGCAGTTCACCCAGTTCACGCTGCTGCTCGAACGCCCGCAGCAGTTCGGCCTGTTTGCGCTTCTCCTCGGTGATATCGCGCAGGTTGAGCACCATGCCGTCAGTACCACTATAGATCGTTTCAATGGGAGAAGCAGCTATAGAAACCGTAATCGGGATCTCTGTCTGATGACGGTGAATGTCCATGTCAAACCGGACAGGTTCTCTGGTCTGGATGGCACGCCGCAGCAGGTTTTCCAGTTCGGTTTGCCGCTTTGGGGCCGCCATATCCGTAAATAGCATATCCACACACATACCTGCCGCCTCAAACCCGAACATCCGAGAGAAAGCCGGGTTCGCCTGCACAACACTCAGCGTGTTATCCAGCAGCACAATAGCATCTGAACTGTGGCTGATGACCGTATCCGACAGGCTACGTGCGACATGGCCTTCGTTCAGCAGGTTCACCACATTCTTTTCCAGGGTGGTAGCATATGCCTGCACCCGCTGGTTCAGCAGGGCCTGGTTAATGGCGACAGCCAGCACATCTCCCACCTCTACAATGATTTCGTGGCGCCCCTCGCTGATCATATCGTGATTCTCTACGCCAATGGTCAACAGACCGATTGCTTTCTCTCCCCGGCGCAGCGGCACAGCAACCATGTGTTTTGCACCCAGGTCAAACAGAAAACGATCAATTGGCGTTGCTGCCGGGTCAATATCCCGCGTTTGCACCCCGGATTGATTGAGGACGGCAGCCTGCGACCGATACCACGTTACCGGCACCTGCGAAGCTGAGAGCATCTGCACGCGGTTGTTCACATCCCGGAAGGCCAGCGGGCGGGTGTGGGTAATCTTATCCGTGCTCTCGTCAACATCCAGTACCGTCACCAGAGAGGCAACATGCGGCACAAGGAACGGCAGATAATCCAGCGTGGTTTCGGCAATTTCGGCTGGCTCTGCCAGTGCAAGGATAGACTCATAGATCTGGCGCATCGTCTCCAGCCGAAGGGCATACTGCTGCAACGTCTGGTCAAACACCTGGTTGTCGGTCACATCGAACACCACCACCGTGATACCCGTGACTGCTTCCCCGTCGTAAATCGGGTCGAAGCGGAGGTCGAACGCAAAGCCGTTGATGTCCAGCACATCGCTCAGGTTACGGCCTTTAAACGCACTTTCCATACGCAGCAGGATGCGTTTTTGATCGGCAAACAACACCTTTGCAGACCGGCCCACAACATTAAAACTGGCAACCTGCCCCAGCAGCCGATCCAGTTGTTTGCCGCGTGCCGCCATGATGATGTAGTCCCGGTTGATGGACATAAGGCCAATAGAAGCATTATTAATGAGGGATTCCACCTGGGTATTGCTCAGGTGCTGGTTGCGCTGTAACTCGTAGTGCGTGCTCAGGTCTCGCACAACGGCCACATAACCCATAACCTGCCCGCCAGCCGGTTGGCGGATGGCCGTCACAGTAACCCACACATGGAACTGGTGGCCGTTGCGCTTGTGGTGTAGCACTTCACCTTCGTAAATGTCTGCATCAAGCAGTCGCTGTTCGGCCCGTTTATAGGAGTCTCCATCAGGATAGATGATGGTCACAACCTCATCAAATTCCTTACCCAGCACCTCTGCTGCCGTCCAGCCGTAAATTGACTCTGCGGCGTGGTTCCAGCCAACGATCTTCAACTGTGGGTCAAGACGTATAATGGCTTCAGAAACATTTTTCATAATAGTCGGGCGGCTGAAGTGCCACGACTCTGTGCGGGCCATAACGCGGGAATGCCACACCAGCAAAACCACCAGCCCCGCCATAAGCACCACCATAAACCCTTCTTTAACCAGCAGCAGGCTGGCCTGGCGGGTGGTTGCCAGCAGCACAAGCTCTGCAAGGCTGATGCCTACAAGGGCAAAACCGAGGTAATAGATGGGACGAATGGAGATCATGGGTGGTTTTGTGTGTCGCTCGGGTACAGTAGGTTCTATTGCAGTATACTACAGAATGACAGAAGTATACATTCGGAATGAATTTGTTATTGTGATTCCAGAAAAATAACTTGCGATACACTTATTACTATATCAATTTCAACACATCGTGATTACTGTAGTACAGGCTCTTAGCTGGCGTGTCCGCAGCACAAAATAAGCATGTTCTGTCGCCTCGTGTGGCGGTGAATCTCGATGAATACTCATGGTTTACTAATGTCAGAGGGCTGATAAGGGACTTATGTTTCGTTAACAGTACCGGGACACCAATTGTCCCCCCATGTCCTGTTAATGTGCTAAACTGATGATAGAAGCAAAGTACAAGAGCAGCAGAGACCCTTCTATCATGGTCGCAGCCAGACAAGATTACTTACCCCCCTGTTCTCACCACATGCTGGAAAACGGCGTTCACCTCATGGTCATGCACGAGTCGTCCCGCGAAGCGGTTGATGTATGGCTTTCTCACATGACTGATCTGATGAACCATCTCTACATTCACCGCGATGCCTATGCGCCGGTGATCCTTGACCTGCGCGAACCGGGCATGATGCCCGTAGGCTACGCGACCTACAGCGTGCGCCTGTGGGCACGCGAGTACCAGCGCCCGCCGCGTGTTGACCTTGCTGTGGTGTACCGCTATGGTTTGCTGCACAAGCTGGCCCAGTCACTTTCAGAGCTATCGCGCATCGAAGACGGGGTGCGGCTGTTCCACAAAGGGCGCTACGACGATGCAATGGACTGGCTGAAGGGCCGCGAAGTTGAGCGCACCTTCAGCCATCGGGGATAATTCTCCGTCCTGTGGTCGTAAAGGTTGGGCGCTGGCCGGATCGCGTCTAGAATAGGGGCACACACTCACGAGGAGAGGATGCCCCATGCACTGGAAAGACGCGAAAGAAACCCTGCTCAAGCCATTTATCGAAGCACAGCGCATCGGGATCATTTCCGATGTAGATGGCACACTCAGCCCTATTGTGGATAACCCCGCCGATGCGTACATCCACCAGCCCGGTAAAAACGCCCTCATTACGCTGCGCGGCACTGAACCCGTGGTTCTGCTGGCGTTCATCAGTGGGCGCGGCGCAAAAGACATCCACGACCGGGTAGGCATTGAGAAGGCTGTGTACGTGGGCAACCACGGCATGGAGCAGTACACCGGCGGCACATTACAGGTGAACACCCGCGTAACACCCTACCGGGCAAAGCTGGAAAAACTACTGGCCGATGTCGAGTCCATCGTGATAGAGGGAATGGAAATCGAGGACAAAGGCCCCACCGCCTCTGTTCACTACCGGCGCACCGCCAACCCGGAGCAAACCGCCGCTGACCTGAAACCGAAGCTGACCAACCTCGCATCGCAGCACGGCATTGACCTGCACAGCGGCAAAATGGTGTTCGAACTGCGCCCGCCAGTAGAAATTAACAAGGGGACGGCGTTCCGGGATCTCGTGAAACACTACAAACTGGACGCGGCCCTGTGGATGGGCGATGACGTGACCGATGTGGACGCAATGAAAATGGCAACGCAACTGCGAGAGAGTAACCTTGCGTATGGGCTAAGCATGGGCGTGCTGCACGACGACACGCCCGAAGACGTGAGCCGCTATGCCGATTTTGTCGCGTCTGGCGTGGAGGATGTGGGCGCGTTTTTAAGCTGGCTTTCCAGCGCATTAACCGCATCCTGAACCTGTGAGGCAAACCACTGGCGCACGTCTGCCTTCTGGATAAGCGCCTTCATCTGCTCGGATAACTCATGACGCTCACCGGGGTTCATGGTGAGCGCTGCGTGCATAGCGTTGGCTGTGCCGAAGGTATCGAACGGGGAAACCGTAAGCGCATAGTCGCCCAGTTCATACACGGCACCCGCGTTCTCGCTCAGGATGAGAATGCCGTCACGGTTGTTCACAAGCGGCCCCTCTTTGGCAACAAGGTTCATACCATCGGCAATCGGGTTCACCAGCAGGATGTCGTAAAGCTGCATGGCGGCAATCGCACGGGTGTAGTTATTGCCCAGCACCACACGCACCGGCTCCCAGAAGGCTTCGCTGTAGTCCGCGTTAATCATGCCAGCAGTTGCCATAATGTCCTGCAAATAGTCAGAGTATTCGCTGACCTGCATACGCGAGGGCACCAGCAGCATCATCATCTGCACGCGGCCCCGGTGTTCCGGGTAGCGCTCCAGCAGTGCGCGGAAGGCTTCCAGGCCGCGCAAAATGTTCTTGCTCGGCTCCACTCTATCCACACGTAAAATCAACTGGCGGTCGCCAACAATGCTCATGAACTGGTTCTTTTGCAGGCTGGTTTCCGGCTCCTGCGCAATAGAGGCCACCTTATCCACATCAATCGAGATGGGGTAGGTTTTTGCCGTCACCTTGCGCCCGTCGTACTCCACAGAATTACGGCTACCGTAGGAGTGTGCGCCGTCCACATAAAAGCGCACCGTCTGCACAAAGTTAAAGGCGTCCTTCTTCGTCTGGAACCCGAGCCGGTCGGCTTCCAGCATACTTTCCAGCAGCAGGTCACGCATCTGCCCCGGCAGCAAACGCCAGCTATCTGGCCCCGGCCACGGGATGTGCAAAAACGGCTGGATCTGCACGCGGTCGCCCAGGTCTTCACGCAGGTACTTCGGTACAAGGTACAGGTGGTAATCCTGCGGCATTACGATGATAGGACGGTCTGCCGGCTGGTCTTTCACCATCTTTGCGATAGCCTTTGCAAAAGAGCGGTTGACCTCCACATAGCCCTGTTCCCACGCATCCCACATCTCGTGGTTGATGCTGGGCGTGCGCGGCACATTCCACATTTCATGCTGGATGAACCAGAGCAGCGGGTTGGCAATCAGATTGTAGTACTGGTGATAGGCGTCGTCTTTGTGCTGGATCATGAACAGCGTGATGCCGTCTACATCACGCGGAGCGCTGGCGTGTTCGCGTGCCCATTGTTTATCGCCACTGCTGAGGGCAGATGCCACCCACAGCACATCGTAGCGCTCTGCAAGGGCGGCCAGTGCTGTCACCAGCCCGCCGGTACCGCGCTGGCTCTCTAGCTGGCCCTTTTCTGTGTTGATGCTGAAGGAGTATGGCCCCCGGTTAGAAGCGATCACGATCAGCGGTTCGCCCATGCCGTCAGGAATATTTATCAGGTCGTTACCTGTTCCGTTGTTTTCTGCCATGTAATGTTTCCCCTTTTGTGACTGCATTCACGGTAATGGTAACATTTTTCTGGCTACGTCAGGAAATGCAGAGCAACCGCTAATCTGAAAATGGTAGATGAACGCAACTGGCTATTTGCATCTCGCCCCGTCACCCCTCATAATAAACGCTGCAAGAGAGTTGATGGAGACAACCCGATGCCCCGTATTATCCTGCGCCCGGACGGTGAACTGCCCGATGCCTACGCCGCTGATGACCTGCCTTACCTGCCCCCGCGTGAAACCAAGCGTAAGTCCCGGCTGTGGCGCTATGCCACGTTCCTGTTTTTACCGCTCACATGCTTTACCGGCCTGGAAGTAGCGATGTTTACGGTTGGCCCGGTGATTATGGTGATTGTGATCGCACTGTTCAGCTTTACGTGAGCTATTCGCCCGTGCCGGTACACATCGGCGGGCCTTCTGGCGGGTACACCCACCGCTGCTGAATGTCCGTGCCGTCCGTCATTAACTGGAACTGGTTGTAAACCGCAATCAGCGCGGGGCAATCCCCCGTGATCTCTGCGGCCTGGCCCTGCACAAACCAGCACTCCAGCAATCGCTGCTCTGGCGGCACGTTCTGCATCACCTGCAACGACGTGCAGCGGTTCAGTGCCTGCTGCGCCTCCGGGAAGTTACCGGCAAGGAAGTGGACGCGCCCCAGACGGTACCAGCCTTCTGGCAGGGACGGCGCGGCCTGTGTGATCTGCTGGCAGTTGATGAGGCCGCTTTCCTGCTCACCGATAGACTCGGACAGTTCGCACAGGCGTAGCTGCGCCTTAATGTTCCCCGGATCAAGCGCCAGCACGCGCAGGTAAGCATTTTCGGCAGCATCCGGGTTGCTGATCTGCCGCGCATACAGCGCCCGTTCATAGTACAACGGAATAAACCCGGCATAGTCAGCAATCAGGGTATCCAGCGTTTCTCCCGCGTCGGCATAGCGGCCCAGGTCTGCCTGGCTAATGGCAAGCGCACGGTTAGCGTCCAGTTTTTCGGAACCGGTGGGGCCGGTAGCGAGCGCGGCTTCACTCTCGGCAAGGGCACGGTCATAGCTGCCAGCGCGTGCATAGGCCAGCGCATAAGCTGTGCGGGCCATTGTGTGGTTCGGGTCGGCACCCAGGGCACGTTCTGCCTGCTCCACCGCGCCAATCGTGTTCCCCACTGCCTGAAGCACAAACGCCCGCGCCGCCAGCGCGTCGGGGTCGTCCGGGGCGGCAGCAATTGCACTGGCTGTGATTTCCTGTGCGGTATCGAGGTCGTCAGTGTGGTCAAAATCGACATAGCTGCGGTAAACCAGCGCACGCGCCAGCGTAAGCACGGCAGCCGTGTTCTGCGGGTCGGCTTCGAGGGCAGCCCGTGCGCGTTCAATAGCCGTATCCAGGTCGCCCTGCTCAAAGGCGCGGGCGGCAGCCTGCCCTGCATCGGCGGTGGGCGCAAACATAGACAGCGACAGCGTGCGGCCATCGTTCAGGCTGACGATAATCAGCAGCACATTGAGCGCAATGCCGATCCCCAGTGCAAACGGCATACAGCCTCCGCCCCCTCGCTGCGACCGATACCCGGATACACTTCGTCTGCCCCACATGCTGTTTACTCCGTGCGTAATGTCTGTGCCTGCACAAACTATACTGCGCGGGGCATGGAAATGCACATGAGGGCGCTTTAAGAATGCAATTTTTCTGTCTACTGATTGATGTGCGGCACGGCGTACACCACCTGATGCTCCATGAAGTTCATCATGGTGGTGAACATATCGCGCAGGGTGTCTGGCTTACGGAAGCTGTGCCCCTCGTCGTCGTACAATCGGTAGACGGTGGTAATGCCCTTGCGCCGCAGAATATTCGCTACTTCCTGGCTTTGCTGGTAGGACACCACATAGTCGTTTTTGCCGTGGAACAGCGCCACCGGGTCGCTGATGTACTGCGCGTGCAGCACCGGGGAGCGTTCGCGGTACAGTGTAGCGGCCTCTGGCAGGGTGCCCAGCAGCGTGTTGTTGTAGTGCTGCTCGAACTTGTGTGTGTTCGCAATCAACTCAAACTGATCCGTCACCGGGGCCTGCGCAATCCCCGCGCGATATACGCCCGGCATCAGGATGAGCGACTGCAACACGGAAAATCCACCGCTGCTCTCACCAAATGCCACCAGCCGGGTACGGTCGGCCATACCCTGCTCCACCAGCATTTCGATCCCGCTGGCCGCATCTTCGATTTCCGCTACGCCATAATTACCGTGCAGCATATTCATGAACTCGCGTCCATAGCCCGTACTACCCCGGTAATTGGGTTCCAGCACGGCAAACCCGCGCGACGTGAGGTAATGCACCTCCGGGAAGTAACGGTTAAAGCGCTGGCGCGTCGGCCCGCTGTGATAATGAACAATGAGCGGGGGCGGCCCTGCTGCCGTGAAGTTCGGGTTGGTGGGGGCATAGTACAGCCCGTGGATGGTGATGCCATTTTTGTTCGTCCACGTCATATCCACGCCCTCGCTCAAAAAGCTATCATCGAAGGCTTCTACGCTGCTGTAGGCGCGAATCTGCGTACTGTCGCTGTCCGGGTCATATGTCACCACGCGGTCTGGCCTGCGGGAAGCCCCTGCAATTACAGCAACTTCGCCTGTTACCGGGCTGACGGCGATCTGTTCCATGTAGGTGTATGGCGCCAGCGCATTTACACGTTCCATCTGGCCGTTTGCGATGTCGATGCGTTCCAGCGTGTAATGACTATCGGCGTTGCGCAGCGCATAAATAGCGCGGCTGTCACCCGTCCACGCAAACGTGCGCATATCCTGGATCCACGCAGGCAGGCCATACTCGGCTCTGTCTGGCGTGAGGCAGGTATGGGTATCGTTTTCAATGTCGTAGAGGTATAGCTGCCACCAGCCGTCTCGGTCACTGCTGTAGGCCATGTATTTTCCATCCGGGCTGAACGCTGCCCCGAACACCGATTCATCACCGCCGGCCCCGGCCAGCACGCGCCGCTGCGTGACTACCATTTTGCTCTCGTTCAGCGTGATAAGGTGAAGCTGGCTCTGGTTCCACGGCATGTGCGGGTGGTTCCATGTGATGCAGGCCAGCATGTTGCCGTCCGGGTGCCATGCCGGGTGCATCACGAAGTCCGTGTCGTCCACTAGCCGCACCGGGTACTGGCTGGCATCTGCAGGCACAATCACCAGCGCGTCTTGTCCTTCGTAGGAATGCACGTACAGCAGCCAGTCTCCCCCCGGCGATAGCGTCGGCGTGGCGGCATCGCCAAAAGCGGGGGTAATGGGCCGGGGCGTGCCGCCAGTGATGGGCAACGTATAAATGCGGCTGCCCGCGCCCACATAATACACCTGCCCGTTACCCACCGTGAACCCACCGCCACCGTACATCACGCGCCCGCCCAGCTTTTGCGTGCGCACCAGGTCACGCGGGTTACTGCCAGCCTGAATGACAAGGGCATGTTCGCTGGCGCGGCGTTCGTGCCATACCAGCGTATCGGTCAATGTGTCCCACTTTACGTCGTACAGACGATAGTCGCCGGTCATAATAGCTGTAGTGATGGGACTTTTCCATGTACCGTAAGGTCGTTGTTGGGCTGGCATTGTCTCTCCCGATCATCGAACGAACAAACGCTATTGATTGTGCATTTTACCCGAAAACAAAACACCCCGCACATGGAGAGCGGGGTAATTGATGTCTGGTCTCGCGGCGGGAAAAAAATATATTTAATAAATCTAGTTCTTTTTGCCGCGAGACTTATCTTTGTTTTGTGTTGGTTGAACTATATAACGACAGCGTGTGTGTGTCAATGATATGAGCGGCCTGTCGGTTGGTGAGGCACAACGCGAATTGTGCAACATGCCCAATTCGTGAAGACTTTTTCATAGTTTAAACCGTTGATGAGAGCGTTTCCATGAGGGTTAATGGTCGTGGTACGTTGGCGCTGAATAAAGATTTATTTTTTGTAATCGGTTTCATGGGTCTCAACTCCGGCTTTCATGTGGAAGCATTGACGTTTGCAACTTTTATATTTTCATCAGAAATGCACAATAAAATGAGTTTTGCATGAGCTATCTGTGACATATGTCACATGTGTGGCAACGCTACTGCCCTG
>JBCCQC010000062.1:0-11962 GCA_039024535.1 Chloroflexota bacterium | reverse complement strand
TGCAAACGTACACACCTGCCCCTCGCGCTCTGCAAGGTACTTCATCACCCCCCGGTCTATGGGGGAAAGACCGCTGAGTATTTCTTTCAGCATAGTATCTACATGGTGCCCGTTGCCATTTATACCACCAGCGTCTTTACTACGAACAAATGCCGCAAATAATGCACTGAAAATTCGGTACTCCCCGATATTCGAAAACGGATAGGCCAGCGAGTATAGCTCGGCTCTGGTAGCCTGTGTACCGGCTACGCCAGCGGCTTCCTGCTTTGCCATCTGGAACAGGACATCATGCACATCTTTTCGCCGTGTCCATATCAGGTTCAGCGCACTGGCAACGTGCGGCTCCAGTAGCAAGCGGTTGATAAGCTGCTGGTAGATCGTCCCATAGGAGGCGTCATCTCCAAAGGTCTCGTCTATATCCATGATATTCAAGCGCATCTCAAAGTATGTATCACAGGTTACGGTCAGCAAATAGGGCATCCTGCCACCGATGCGCAGCAGCATGTCTATCTCCGCTTCGATGAAACTCACGCCGCTATCCGCAGCCGGTTCACAGATGAGCCGCCGTGCATCCATCTCCTCAATCAGGCCGATGCGCTCTGGCCTCAGGATACCCAGCAGTGGTGAATACTTATCAAAATCTGGCTTAAGCTCCGAAATCGGCTCGTCAGTAGCAATCACCAGCGACGCATAATCACTGATCGACCGAAGCAGGTTGTCATCTTCCGGCGTCACGCCGTCGTCCATCAACGGAATGTCAAAGTCATCCAGCAAAAATACCACCTTGATCTGAAAATCCTCGTCAATGTCCTTCACCAACCGTTTGATTTTGGCGGCAGTCTCTCTTTTCGCTTCATCGTCGTCAAGGGTTTCCAGTTGCATGGCACGGGCACGCCGGTGCATTTCAACTTCTTCTACCAGCCGGATGTACATATGCTGCAACACATTGCCGCCTGTCATCGTCTGGTGAAAGTTAATGTACACCCACATCAGTTCCCGGCTGCCATTGCGATAGTCGGTATGGACATACTGCTGATACAACCGCATGGCCCCACGTCTGTGTGCAAGGAACCTGAGCAGCGTACTTTTGCCTATTTTTCGCGTCCCGTAGATGGCATGGCTGAGCGGGTCTGCTGCGGTGACGGCCTGCAAAATACCGGCAATCTCACGCTCCCAGCCATACACGCGGGAAGGCTGGAACTGCATCAGCATAGACTTATACGGGTTCACAAGCTGTTTCGTGGTCATTGGTGTTCGTCCTATTCTCTTATTTCCCCACAGGTGGCATGAGGAAGCCAGTACCATGCACGCTCCATGCGTGCAATAAATTGACGCGAATCTGATAGAGGTCACGGCCATCCGGGGCCCGCCTGCGAATCGCTCCCGCCTCGTGCAGGGCCTTCACGATGCCCTCAACCTGCTGACGCTCCAGATTATGGTGCTCCTTCATCAAATGGGCGATGTCATCGGGGTTGGCCCAGCCGGTGTTATCGCGCCCGGTGAGGAACGCAATCACTTCGAGGGTTTCACGGCCATAGCCACCGGGGGCATCTTTAAAGTGGGCAAAACTCTG
Source organism: Chloroflexota bacterium (assembly GCA_039024535.1). Taxonomy (GTDB): domain Bacteria; phylum Chloroflexota; class Anaerolineae; order Aggregatilineales; family Phototrophicaceae; genus DAOTTY01. The sequence continues at coordinate 10,389 of JBCCQC010000062.1, read as the reverse complement.
GAAAGCGGAGGTAAACAGTTTGCTGCGGGCCACCAGCAGATGATTGTGCGTGATTTGCGCGTCATCTGCAACGGCCATACCTGTAAAAATTTCGCCACACAGCAGTTGAATGTAAAACGGATGACAGTTTGTTAATCGCAGGATTTCATCTTCCACACCTTCATCATAGGTGTAAAACCGCTCCAGCGGGGCACGTACCAGCATACGGGCATCCCTGCTTTCCATCATATCCACAGGCACCAGCAATGCTCGCTGGTTCATATCACCCAGGCGGTGTGTCAGCTCTCGCAGCACATGGTTATGAATGCACAGCAAAAACGCCACCTCACCATGATCTACAATGTGGTGCATACGCTGGAAAAACCCGCGTGTGATGTCGCCGTGCTGGTAGGCATCTTCTACAGCCGTGAACTCATCCACCATGAAGTACAGCCGTGTGCCGTTAAGGTATTTTTCTGCTGTGCTTACCCACAATACCAGTACGCCCAGCGGGTCTTCTGATACCGTGCGGGCAATTCTATTCAGCTTTTGCCGTTGTTCGCGCTTGAGGCCGCGCATAATTTTTGCGGCAGCTTCCTGGATTAACCCGGCGGCAAACGATTCTTCTGTAACTGGTGCGACCTTCAGCGTGTCGAATAGAATCGGAATCACATCCACCTCATCGTCACCGGGGATGACGTGTTCGGCAAGGTGGTACATCAGGCTGGTTTTGCCTACCCGTTTGTGCCCGTGGATGATGATAAACTGGATGCCATCTTTCATCGCAGACACAATGCGGTGCAGTTCTTCACGGCGCCCGAAGAACATCATGCTGTCTTTAACGTGATGGGTGGTATAGGGGTTACGCTGCCGTCGATCTGATAATCCAGCGATGAGTTTGCGCTGGCCGGGGAACAACTCCCAGATTTTGAACGAAGAAATCGTGCCCAGGCTGCGTAAACCGGTCAGCTTTTCGTCCAGCAGCGCAATAAACTGTGAATCCGCCACATCCAGCGTGAACTCAATGCGCGTCATGCCCTGCACAATCTCTGTGTTAAAGGCATACAGCATCATGTCACTATCCGGCAGTTCCTTCATCACCTGGTTAATCTGGTTCATCACCGCCCACGGCACCAGCGGTTTCGCACTTCCAGATAGCGTAACCTGTACAGCCTCGCGTTCCGTATTGCCAGACGACCAGTGCAGCGGTACGGTGTTCGGGTCGTCTAATTGGGGCGCGTGGATAGAATCGGCACGGTGGACGAACAATTCATTCTCTTCAGATTTCGACACATACAACCGCCCCACAATTTCTACCCCTGGCAGAATGCGCTGCGTCCGATTGAACTTTTCGTGTTTTGGGGCCTGCATCCAGCTACGTGCAAACCGCACCTGTGGCATATGTTTGCGGTGTACTTCGTCTGGCACACGCACATATATGCTCAGTTCGCGCTCAAAAATTTTCGCCACAATGTTATCGGGTGCAATGTGACCATCCGCAATCTTTGTGTACAATTCGTCTTTGCTGGTGAGTTCGTAATCCTCAAAAGTGGCTTTTTCCAGCCAGTTTTCAATCTGATCTGCCGGGAAGCGCATGTTGTAGATGTCACTTTCGCGCTCCATTATCCGGTCAATAATCGCACGGCCACGATGCACCGGGGATAGCTTGCCGCGCAAAAAGCGCCGGATACCGATCCGGGCAGTGCTGGTTCTGGCAACGCCTTCCCACTCCGGTCTTACACTGGCAATGGACTGATCGTACTCAATTTCCACAAGATCACGATGATGGATCACAGCATTGTAAGTTCGCATTTCACCATTGATGTAGAAGCGCCGTGCATATGGCCCCAGTTCGGAATGCACCTTGAACGCAAAGTCAATCGCCGTGCTGCCGCGTTTCAGTTCGTACACCTCACCAGAGGGCGAAAACACAGAGATATTATCGTCCAGCCGGGTCGTCTTACGAATGCCTGTCTGTGGTCTGGATCGGCGGGCATTCTCCGACCACCATGCATTACGCACCCGGCGCCGGGTAAGCACCCCACGTGCGTTCACGTCCTGCATAGCCTCCGTCATAATGCAGAATTCTACTGCTTCATCTTCAATATTGACGGTAGTTATGAGTGAGCGGTAGCCATTGTAGCGGGGAGAGGCGATGTAGTCCTTGATGGGGGTAGAAGCCGAGGGTGACCAGATGTTGTGTATAATGCCTATTACGTGATAACACTCGTGATCGCGCTCCACCACCACCTCTACCCGTAAAATACCTGGATCCGATGGATTGAATGGCCTCCCCCGCTTGATTGAGGTCTCGTAGCGTCTGTAGAGGCTTGCCGGTGTGGTTTCGTGTATTTCTACTGTACCAGCGATGCGCAAATTACCAAGCACATGGTCAAGTTTACGTTTAATTTCGTCAAATCGTGAGGAGTGTCTTGCGTAATAGGTACTCAAGTAATATACAAATTGAGACTGCAATCCGGCATCATAGAAGTGCAGGGCGAGATCGGCCATACTTTTCTTCGTAGTCCACATACCCAGCATTTCAACAAGGGGTACGAAGACAGTAAGGGTCTCCTCTGCCCACGGTCGATAGTCATGATCGTCTACATTGTCCACCCGCACTGTGATAGCGAGGTAGTCCGCCACACACAATAAAACCGATTCAACATCTGTATAGGCACAGATATAGAGATTACGTAATTTACGCATAAAATACACAGAGCGCTCTTGCTGAGATGTCTGCGTAACACTCAGGCCAAAGCGCATTGCTGTGCGGGCAATCTGCATAGCACGCACACCGAACATCAGGGCCAGCGTTTCTTCATCCAGCACGTACTCTCTGATGAGTGGAATAATCAGGGACGCGACCTGAACCTGCTCTGCCACCCCCCATGAGGACAGCAGGCCCTGTGTGGCCGCTGCGTGGCGTACAACGTCCGCGTTTTTGATATGAACGTCCAGATACTGCTCTGCACGTTTGATCGGGCTGGGTGGAATAAGGGCTGAAGTGTTCATAACCAGATCGATATACTCAGAATGATCATTTAATTACACATTACAGTCTACATCATAAAGGCGATTTCACAAAACTGTCTACAAACTTTACACAATCTTTACATAACTGGTACAACCGGGGGGCTTTGTGAAGTTTTCACGACACCGTGCAAGCACAATTATACCATCAGTTGTATACGTTGCATAAACTGAACTATAACGACTTTGTGACATACACAAAATTTTTTGCCGTTCTGGTGATGTTACACAGAGGAACCATGGTAAGATGTTTGACAAATGTAAAATCCTGCCCTAGTATACGCACAGAGTTACGCAAGACACTCACAAGAAATTATTACACGCGGAGAAATTGAGATGGTCGCAGCCCCAACAGAAACGCAAACGTCTATTACAGAATCGCTTGGTATTCGCGGCTGGGCACACCTGGACGCGGTGCTGCTGGCGGCGCTGGCAACAAAGGCGCCTCTCCTTCTGATCGGCCCTCACGGAACCGGTAAGTCACAGCTCATTGAGCAGGTGGCCCACGCGCTTGATCTCGAGTTCCGTCATTATAACGCAGCCCTGCTGAATTACGATGACATCATTGGCATCCCTATGCCCACCGACGACGGCGAAGAACTGCGCTTCATCAAGTCCCCCGGCACCATCTGGGATGCAGGCTTCGTCTTCCTTGACGAAATTTCCCGCTGCCGTGCAGACCTGCAAAACAAGCTCTTTCCGATCATCCACGAGCGGCGCGTGGTAGGCATCCAGCTTGATGACCTGCAACACCGCTGGTCTGCAATGAACCCGCCCGCCCCGGAAGAAATTGACGCGACCACCAGTCAATATTATATCGGGAGCGAGCCACTTGACCAGGCCCTGACTGACCGTTTCCCATTTATTGTGCCGGTACCCACCTGGGCAGAAATTGACCGGGACGACCGCCGCGAACTGGTCAAGTGGCAGGACAATGGCAGCATCGCCACACAGCCAATCGACCTGATCGGGCTGGTACATAAAACCGAAGACCTCATCCCGCAGGTAGAAGAAGAAATGGACGAGTGGCTTTCCGATTATACCGTTTGCCTCGTGGACTTCCTCGAATCCAACGGCCTGACGCAAAGCCCACGCCGCGCCCGGATGCTGGCCCGCTCGGTAGCGGCAGTACACGCCGCACGCATCGCCCTCTACGGTGAAGACATCGAACCAGAGGAAAGCGCAGAAACCGCCGTGCTCTACGGCCTGCCCCAGACGGCAACCGACACCCCCCCGGCGGCAATCAAGGTGGTGGCAGTACACAAGCAGGCATGGGAACTGGCCCAGCACCTCGGGGATGAGATCTGGCGGCAGGTCATCGAAGAGCGTGACCCGGCAAAGCGTGTGGCCCTTGCAGATGAACTCGGTTTCTCCGACGAAAATCTGTCGCGCCTCATCACGCAGGTCATCGGCTCAGAAGATTCCGACCCGCGTCAGATCGGGATGGCAGTTGGTATGTTCCTCAAGTTCAGCCGCACCCGTGGCCTCGACCCATCCGCGTTCGAGCCGCTGGCACAACTCAGCTACCACGTGCTGGAACCGCGCGTGATTAACTACAACGTGCAGCCGAACACGCCAGAGGCCACTACATGGGACGAGATCACCACATGGCTCAACGGCCAGATCAACCGGGGCGACACGCACCTGTTCCGCCTGCAACGGAACTACATCCTGTACGGCTTCCCGGAGTTCTGGCGCAAAGCAAACTGGCAACAGGCGCTGGATCAGTTCACCAGAGACCTTGAAGTCTTCGGGATCACGGAAGAAAGCAAATAATCGGCAGGGGTGTGGCCCGTCATACCCCACCCCATCGCTTACTTAAACCCTACTGGAGCAGAAAACGGATGTCACTTTCTAACCGCATCAACAATACCAACCGCAGCCAGCGCGTTCCCGGTGCATCCAACCGGGCCAACGCCCAGCAGAACAACAGCCCGTTCGGTCAGCGCCCATCCCGTTTTAGTACCCGCAACACCAACCTGAACCTCGGCAACGTCATCACGCCGCTGGATAGCACACTCGTGCGCTTCTCGTTGCATGGTATGGGCGACCCGTTCTACCGCTTGCTGGGCCGGGAAATGAACCCGGACTACGGGAACCTGAGCAAACTGGCAGAGGCCCTGCGCAAGGGTGGCGAGGCCGTTGATGAACTGATCGACAAACTGAACATTGCGTGGGAAGGCTATAAGCTGGAAGGCGCCATGCTCGTCTACAACGAAGACGCCGACGTGCTGGAAGCGCTCAAGAAGCCCACGCCTGTGCCACAGTTGCCGCAACAGCAGCGCCGCCAGCTACGGGGCCGTAACAACAACAACGATGATGAGGAAGAAGAAGCCGAAGAAAAGCAGCCAGACTGGTACCAGACCTCGAACTACCGTGTAGATCGTCTGCGCAGCATTGACCTGACGCTGACGCTGAACGTGCTGGCCCGTGCCCGCTCACAGGTAATCATCGCGCAGGCCCCGGTTGTGTTCGGCATCGAATACCTCACCCGGTCAGTCATCACCGATGACCCGCGCTTCGTCTCGCTGGCGAAGGCTACCGGCTCTCTGCCGGACGCATAGAACACCTAATGAAGGCCGGGGCGTGGCCCGCCGCGCCCCCGCAACCCAGGGAGATCCATAATGGAATCTGTACGCAAATGGCTCGCCATCGGCACCACCCACGAAGCCGCCCAACCCGACCTGCTGCACCAGCGGGGGATAGGCGCAGTGTTGTTACTCTCTGCCCCGCCACAGCAACCCCACGGGCAATCGCTGTGTTTGACGGTGCATGAGGAGCAGGTCATCCTGCCGCACACCATTGAGCAGGGCATCGACTTCGTGCATGAGCAACGCAACATGGGCCAGCGGATTCTGATTGCAGATGAAATCGGCACCAGCCGTGCCCCGGCATTTGCCATCGCAGCCCTCAAAGACAGGGGCAAACTGAACCTGGTAGACGCTTACCGCGCCGTGCTGAAAACCAATCCGCAGGCCGCACCGCACCCGCTGCACTGGGAATCGCTGTGTGCGTTCTTCCGCGATGAGCCGTCTTTCGACGTACTGGGCTATCACATCACCATGTTGATGCATCGGTACACCACATAACGAACAGAATTGACTTATAATGATGATGTAACTGACCGGGGATAGCCTCCTCGTGCAACCCATACCTATGGTGAGCAGCAAAAGCAGAAAAGGACTTTATTCTAACCATGGCCGTAATCCGCAAAGCCTCACAGAGCGAAGCCGCACACATCACCCGCCGTTTACTGGCGTGCATGCCGTCCGGCCAGTTTGAAATGCACACCCTCACCCGGCTGGCGGCAGTGGTCGCCACCCGTGATGTGCCCACTGCCAGCGTAGAGTGCAAGCGCCGCCCGCGTATGCTGATTAACCCGGACTTCGTGGCAGAAAACTGCGAACGCGACGAACACCTTTTTCTGCTGGTTATGCACGAGCTGTGGCACGTGCTGCTGGCCCACACCCGCATGTATCCCTTCTCTACCCCGGCGCACAACATCGCCTTCGACGCGATCATTAACGCCGGACTGATGGCAAAATTCAGCACGCCGGAGTATATGGGCTTCTTCGATAAGCTCTACAAAGCCGACGAGTTCCCGTTCTGCCTGCTGCGCCCGCCGGAGGGCTGGCCGTTTAACCCGGTTTACCCGGATGTTGGCCCGCCCGGTACGCGCCAGATCATCGAGCGCCTGTATCCCCGTAACAACTTCCGTCCGTTCTTCGGGCAAAAGCCGCTCTACGAAGAGATTTTGCAACTGCTAATGGACAGCGGCATGAACTTCCCCATGCCATTGCTGCTGGGCAGCCACGGCGAGGGCGAACTGCGTAACCCGGACGGCTCCCCCATGAACGACCCGTTCATGAAGAACGCGCTGAAGGAAGCCATGAAGAAGTGGAAGCCGATGAAAATCGACGGGCGCGGCTACGGCGGCGATATGAGCAACTGGGATGTGGACGTAGCCCCGGACTTTTCCCACGCCCGCCGTAAATTCTCCGAAGTGCTGCAAAAGGTACTGGGCAACACAAAGGGCCGCAACTACCGCCGCGCAAAAATGCCGATCAACACCACCGGCGGCAACGGCGTGCTTATTAACCCGCGTGACCGTCTGATTGCGGCGCGGCGTCAGTTGGGCGTGCAGGCCCTGCTGTACTCCCAGCCCACCGAGGTCAAAGCACGCATTCCAGAACGGCCCGCCCTCGCCCACGTCTACCTGGACGTATCCGGCTCTATGGCCGACCTGCTCCCGCATATGCTCAGCCTGCTGATTCCATATGTGATGAAGCATCAGGCGTCTGTGTTCCAGTTCTCAACAGAAGTCACCGAGCTGAAGGCTGCTGACCTGCGCAAAGGCCACCTGACAACGACCGGCGGCACGAACATCAACTGTGTGCTGGAGCACATCGTGGAGTATGAGGGCAAGCTGCAAAAAGCCATTATCCTGACGGACGGCGAGGTAGGCGCACCCCAGCACAACCTGGCCGCACAATTCCGGGAACAGAACATCATCATGCACGCGGTACTGCCCTCCGGCTGCCGGATGCATTACCGTTCGGCCCCGCTGATGCGCTCCGTTGTTGAACTGCCACCAGCACAATAAGTTACATCATCACCCGTGGGTGTCCCGAAATTGGACACCCCGGATCTAACCCATCTGGTACACCGGGAGTGGGAATTAACCCACCCCACTCCCTGCTTTCTGGCTGCTGTACACCCCTCCAAACCCGATGCGGTAACCGTTGCAACTTCACGCCTGCCGGGGTACCATTCCCGATAATTGGTAGTACGTTACCTGCCGTGCAATGCAGCATTACTACGATGAAAGGTTTAGCGTGAAGCCTGTTGTCCCCGTTTTTCGTATCCTCTCAACATCAACTGGTAGCCAGCCGTAATGCAGGCACAAACCACTGCTACGACCAACCGTACTTTCGCATGGAAAGCGTTTTTCCAGCAGTATGGCCTGATGATGTCGCTCATCTTACTGTGTGTCGGTCTCGCCCTCGCGTCAGATCGCTTCCTCACCGTCGATAACCTGACGAACGTACTGCGCCAGGCCTCCATTAACGGCATTATCTCCATTGGCATGATGCTGGTGATTATGACGCGCGGCATTGACCTCTCGGTGGGGTCAGTGCTGGCACTGGCAACTATCGTCGGCGCAGACCTGTTCCTGCAATACGAGCTTGCACCCATTGTTGCGATTCTGATCGTGCTGGCTGTGGGCGGTCTTGCCGGGGCCGTGAACGGCGTCCTGGTTAGCCGTGTGAACATCCCGCCCTTTATCGCCACCCTCGGCATGATGACACTCGCACGGGGCGCAGCACTCGCCTACAGCGAAGGCCAACCCATTACGGGCCTCGGTGAACTGGGCGAGGGCATTCGCTGGCTGGGTAGCGGTGTACTATTCGGCGTTCCAGTGCCTATATACGTGATGGCCGTCGTCTATGTGCTCACATACATTCTGCTAAACCACACCAGCACCGGGCGCTATATTCAGGGCATTGGCGATAATGAACGCGCCGCGTTCTTATCTGGCTTACCCGTCCGGCAGATACAGGTATTCGTCTACAGCATCGCCGGGTTACTGGCCGCGCTGGGCGGCATTATTTTGATGGGGCGGTTGAACAGTGCGCAGCCCACCGCCGGAGAAATGTTCGAGTTTGATGCGATTGCCGCAGTGGTTGTGGGCGGCACCAGCTTCGAAGGCGGGCAGGGTACCGTTATCGGCACGCTGATTGGTGTACTTATCATCGCCATCCTCGACAATGGCCTCAACCTGCTGGACGTTTCCGCGTTTTACCAGGACATTGTTAAGGGTGTGGTGATTGCGCTGGCATTGCTCATCTATCGTGTGTTACGTTAAATATGTTCCCGCAAGGGGGAATCAAAAAAATTTTGCTACAACATCACATGGAGAAATATACACACATGCGTAAACTGAGTTTCATTCTTATACTGCTGCTGGTGGCTGCGCTGGCCGTCCCGGTAGTGGGTGCCCAGGATGAAGGCGTGACGCTGGGCCTATCCGTTTCTACACTGAATAACCCGTTCTTCGTCACACTGGTAGAAGGCGCCGAAGAATCCGCCGAACTCAACGGCGTGGAAATCGTCGTGCTGGATTCCCAGGATGACAGCGCCACCGAAGCTGCTAACGTCGAAGACCTGATTGCACAGGGTGTTGACGCCATCCTCATTAACCCGACCGACTCCGACGCTGTGGTACCGTCCGTGCTGGCTGCTAATGATGCTGGCATCCCCGTTTTCACCGTAGACCGCAGCGCATCCGACGGTGATGTCGTCAGCCACATCGCCTCCGATAACGTCGCCGGTGGCGCACTCGCTGCCGAGTTCCTGTGCGATGCGATTGGCGGTGAAGGTGCCGTGGTCGAACTCGAAGGCATCGCCGGTACATCTGCCGCCCGTGACCGTGGCATGGGCTTTAACACCTACATGGACGAAGAATGCGAAGGCGTAGAAATCGTCGCCCGCCAGACAGCTAACTTTGACCGCGCCGAGGGCCTGACCGTGTTCGAGAACATCCTCCAGGCAGAAGACGCCGTTGATGGCGTGTTCGCACACAACGATGAGATGATCCTGGGCGCGATTGAAGCCGCAGACGCCGCCGGTGCAGAGGGCATTACCTTTGTAGGCTTTGACGCTGTAGATGACGCTGTCGACGCTGTCGAAGCCGGAACGCTGGCCGCTACCATTGCACAACAGCCAGACGAAATTGGCCGACTGGGTGTCGATACCGCCGTTGCCTTCCTCAGCGGCGCAAACGTAGAAGAAAGCATTCCGGTTCCGCTGGGCCTGGTTGCAAATGTGGCAATGGATGACGGCGGCATGGCAAGCGGTGAGGGTCTCACGCTGGGTCTGGCTGTTTCCACGCTGAATAATCCGTTCTTCGTCACACTGGTAGAGGGTGCAGAGGCCGCCGCTACCGAAGCCGGTGCTGAAATCATTATTCTGGACTCGCAGGATGACAGCGCCACCGAAGCCGCCAACGTGGAAGACCTGATTGCACAGGGTGTCGATGCTATTCTCATCAACCCGACCGACTCTGACGCCGCCGTGCCGTCTGTGCTGGCCGCCAATGACGCCGGTATCCCCGTATTTACCGTAGACCGCAGTGCCTCTGATGGTGATGTGGTAAGCCATGTAGCATCAGATAACGTGGCCGGTGGTGTACTCGCTGCGGAGTTCCTGTGTGATGCACTGGGCGGTGAAGGTGCCGTGGTCGAACTCGAAGGCATTGCGGGTACATCCGCTGCCCGTGACCGTGGCGCAGGCTTCAATATGTACATGGAAGAAGAATGCCCCGGCGTAGAAATCGTTGCTCGCCAGACTGCGAACTTCAACCGTGCTGAGGGCCTG
>JBCCQC010000061.1:0-12005 GCA_039024535.1 Chloroflexota bacterium | reverse complement strand
ACAGACCGTCACCCGCCGCTGTATTTTCTGGCGGTGGGCTTCTGGAGCCAGATTGCCGGGGAATCCCGGATTGCGCTGCGGTTGCCGTCGATTCTGGTAGGGGTGCTGACGGTGGCGATGGTCTTTCGCATTGGTGAAGAAACATTCGGGCGCACGGCAAAACCGGGCCGCGAGGACGTAAGCTGGTATGGCATGTTGATGTATGCGCTGCTGCCCACGGCCATCTACTACGCACAGGAAATCCGGCATTTTGGCTGGTTTGTGGGAGCGGTGTGCTGGTCGTCGCTGCTGTTTGTGCGCCTGTTGCGTAACCCCACCAACCGCGTGATGCTGCTGTATGCGGTGAGTGTGGCGCTGATGATGTATTTGCTGTACTTCGGGGTGTGGGTGGTGCTGGTGCAGGTGATTGTGGGGTTTGTGCTGTGGCGCGGGGATGTGCGGCGTAACTGGCGAACTTCCCCGGCGGATAAAAGTAAGCTGGTGGGCGCGTGGGTACTGGCGCTGCTGCTGTATTTGCCGTGGCTGCTGGTCATTTTCCGGGAGCAGTGGGCCATTTTAACGGGGGGTATCACGGCGGCTCCCGGAACGTTTGAAACGACGCCAGTGCAACTGTTGCAACTGCTGGAATTACTGATTGGCGGCGGGTTCGCGTTGACGGCGGGGCTGTATATTATCGGGTTCTGGGGCGCACTCGTCAGTGACCGCACAGAAGTAACGTTAGGGATGCGGCTGGCAAACCCGGCGTGGCTGGGCGAGCTGTATATTGTGGCGTGGGGCATTATCCTGTTTGTGCTGCTGGCTATCGTGAATGTGTTTACCGGCGTGATGTCTACGCGCACGCTGGCGTTTCTGTCCCCGGCGTTCATGCTGGTGATTGGTGCAGGGGTGGTGCGTTTGCGCACGGGCGTGCGCTGGAGCCTGCTGGCCGGGTATATTGCGGCGTCGGTGTTGCTGGCCCCGTTGATTCAGCCGCGCCTCGCCTATGATGTGACGGCGAATGCACTGGCCGAAGGCTACAGCCCCGGTGATGTGGTGGTGCTGGAAACTGTGTGGGATGACAATGCCTTTCGCTATGAAATGCGCCGCGCTCTGGGCAACGACGCGAATGTAATCCGCACGCTGCCGTGGGTGAACAACCGTGACCCGTATCAGCCGGTTATTCCGCAGATAGCAGATGACATTGCTGCCGCAGAGCGCATCTGGGTGGTGCAGTGGAACAGTGCGCCGGAGGTGCTGCCCTACTTGGATAACCCGGCGAACGGGTTCGGGCGCGTGCGGACGCTGGAATTAAGCGTGGGCGAGGAGTATCTGGGGCGGTTTAGCACGGTGGGTGGGCGCGATGTGGTGCAGGTGGCGCTGTTTGCACGCACGCAGGGCGAAACCGATGCCGTGACGTTCGATGATACGTTCGCGCTGACGAATGCGATTGTCAATGGAACGGCAGAACCGGGCGAGACATTGCATATTGATCTGTGGTGGCAGGCGCTTGAGCCACCTGACCTTGATTATTCGGTGGGGGTGTATCTGGTGGATGACGACGGCGACATCGTATTGCAGGACGACGCGCCGCCGCAGGGTGTGCCGCCGACATCGGCGTGGGCGACGGACGGCACGTTCTACGGCGACCGCCGCGATTTGCCACTGCCGGATGATCTACCACCGGGGGATTACACACTGGAAACGTCGGTGTATTTCTTCGAAACGCCGGACGAGCCGTTAGCTGCCGGTGATGGCGAAACGCGCCCGGTCATTGGCAATGTGACGGTTGAATAACGGTGGTACAATGAACGCCGTTCGTATTTTAGCACAGGCAGAGGCCGTGATTTTTCAACACACACTGGAAAACGTTCTGAGTGGCAAAAAAACACAGACTCGCCGCGTGGCAAAACCTGCCGATGAAGCTACACGTGACGATAACGGCAGCATCACGGTGGTGCTGGTGAATGGGCGGAAGAAGTGGCAGGTGGGCAAAACCTATGCCGTGCAGCCGGGGCGCAGTCTGCCGTCTGTGGCGCGGATTGAGGTTATTGCGCTGGAATACGAACCCGTACAGGCCGTTTCACACGCCGCAGCCGTTGCAGAGGGCTTTACCAGCCGCGATGAGTTCTTGCAGGTGTGGCAGCGGATTCACGGTGACGGCGGGGTAGAGGCAGATGTATGGGTCATTCACTTCAAGGTGGTATCTACCGCATGAGCAGCACACTCCCCGACCATAACTGGACGGTGCGCGGCCATGACTGGGCCGTGAACCATCTGCGCAAGGGCATTGCCAATGGGCGCACGCGCCATGCGTACCTGTTCGCGGGCATTGACGGTGTGGGCAAGCGCACACTGGCTTATAACTTCACTATGGCGCTGAATGCGCCGCTCCCTGACGAACCCGGCAACATCGACTTTGACAGCCGTGCGGCAAAGCGCGTGATGAGTGGCAACCACCCGGATATTGTGCTGTCGTTTCTGGATGAGAAGACGGGCGCACTCAAAATTGAACAGGTGCGCGAGGTGTCGTCAAAGCTGGCGCTGAAGCCGTTTGAGGCGAAATACCGCATTGCCGTGCTGGATGATTTCCAGAATGCTCGGCCACAGGCACAGGATGCGCTGCTGAAAACGCTGGAAGAACCGGCGGAAACATCGCTGCTGCTGCTGCTTGCCAGTGGAACCGAGGGCATTCTTTCCACGATTACGAGCCGCTGCCAGATCATTAACCTGCGCCCGGTGGCAATTGATGTGGTGCGCCGCACACTGGAACAGGAGCGTCATGTGCCGCCGCCGGACGCTGACCTGATTGCGCGGGTAAGCGGGGGGCGCATTGGCTGGGCGATTGCCGCCTGTGAACCCGATAGCCCGATTTTGCAGGCGCGTGATGAGGCGCTGGCGCTGCTGGAGCAGGTGCTGACGCAGACGCGCATCGGGCGGTTTGACGTGGCGGATAGGCTGGGGCGTGACAAACTCGGCGTGCTGCCGGTGCTGGATCTGTGGCTGACGTACTGGCGCGATGTGCTGATGGTAGCGAACGGCGCCGTATTTGACATCACGAACATTGACCGACAGGAAAACATCCGGGATGTGGCGGCTATAGCAGGCAGTGACGGCGCGGAAACTGCGCTGCGAGCAACACGCGATACATTGAGTACGCTGCGTACGACGAACACCAATCCGCGCCTTGCACTGGAAGTGATGCTGCTGGATTACCATGGCTTATAACAGAAACGGAGAAACACGATGCGAGTGGTTTTACAGCGTGTGACGAAAGGCAGCGTCACGGTAGAGGGTGAGATAACGGGCAGCGTGGATGACGGGTTTGTGGCGCTGGTGGGCGTGACGGATGGTGACACCGAAGCGGAAGCAAAATTACTGGCGAAAAAGACGGCGAACCTGCGCGTGTTCGATGATGAAAACGGCAAAATGAACCTGTCTGCGCTGGATGTTGGCGGGGGTGTGCTGGTTATCAGCCAGTTCACGCTGTATGCGGATGCGCGTAAGGGCCGCCGTCCGAGTTTTATCAAAGCGGCACACCCGGATGTGGCCGCGCCGCTGGTGGAGCATTACGCGGCGTGCCTCGCGGAAGAAGGCGTCACGCGGATTGAGCATGGCGTGTTCGGGGCGATGATGCAGGTGGAAATCCACAACAACGGGCCGGTAACTATCATTCTCGATACCGCCGAACTATAGGCCAGATGGAAGGGGCGACGTTGCGATAACGGGGATACAATGGGGATAAATAACTTTTCTACACACACGGAGTTTCCTCATGCAAATCCCGGACTGGAACGCGACAAAACATACCCTGCACACGGCAACGCAGATTATGTCGGCAGTGCGCAAGGCTGCCGGTGAACGTCAGCCGAACCACCTGCACCACAGCCTGTACCCGATGCCTGATGGTCTGCGTACCGGCGACATCCCCGGCGCGGGTGAACTGACCCTGAACCATCGCACGGGCACCATTGCTGGCAACGGCATCGACATTGCTTTCGCCGGGAAGTCCTCACAGGCGGTGTTTGACGAGTTGCAAACCGCCGTGGAACCACACGACATTACCCTGAATGCGCCGGACGAACTGAGCGATGATGTGATGGCATATGATGCTGAGCACGCTGCTGCCTTTGCAGACCTGCACTGGGAAGTTTTCCGGGCGCTCTCGCGGGTAAAGGCGAACCTGAACGGTGGGCAAACGCCGCTGGTGGTGTGGTCGCACGGCTTTGATATGTCTACGATCTGGTTTGCGGGTGAGATGGACGAGGAAAACGACCCGCACATCAACATGGGTTTTTCCCCCGGCACACCAGATACCCCCGAGCCGTACCTGTATTTCTATGTGTGGCCGTTCCAGCAAGCCGTGGCGGATGATCTACCGGACATTGTGACGTGGAATGAAAGCTGGGGTACCCCCGGCGGCACAGTGGTTTACAGCAAGCTGGCGGCCACACCGAGCGTTGAAAATACTATCGTGGAGACGCTGCTGCATGTCTACAGAGTGGGTAGCCACGCGCTGAAGTCATAGTTTGCACGGGGCGCGGTATGGCCTGCGCCCCTACAGACGACATTTGCAACGTTACCTGTCTGTTTGCTCGTTTTCTTCCCGTTCCATTTCCTCAAGCGCCTGACGCAAGTGTTCTACGAGAGTCGCCTGATATTCAGACAGAGATTTGTATTTTCCGTGGGCGGTTACTGCGATTTCCTTGGCCTCTCGGATTGAAAGTTTAAATGTGCGACAAGTCAATGCCGTTGCATTTGGAACCCGATCCTCGAAAGCCTGTAGATACACTTCTGTGGCAGTAGCCCCATTCGCTTTCATCTGGATATATTTTGTGTCGTCGGCCATCTCTTACTCTACTGTCAACCGCAACTGCGCGGGAACCGTTGTAACCGGGGCAAACGGCGATAGCACCACCACCACCCGATCTACATCGGGTTCCAGCGGTAGATTGTAGCTTTCTGTGCCGCCGGTATGCAGCCAGCGCGTCACGGTGTTGTCGTCGCCTATCTGCTGGATGGCCTGTACCCACACCTGCTGCGGCAGACGGTTATCCGTGAGTACCCAGCCCTCGGCTACCCAATCAGCAAGCGCAGTCTCATCACTGAAGTTCGTGTTCAGCACGTCCGTGACCTGCACGCGGTCAATGAACATGCCGGGACGGTTAATCGCGTCGTCGTAGATCATCTCAAACCGCAGCAAAATCGGCTGGCCCGCATACGCCGCCAGTGAAATCTGCTGGTTCACCCACACGGATTGCTCCTCACCGCCGCTGCGCCCGGTATACCCTGGCCCGAAGGCGGTAAAGTGCGGGTTCTCGGTTGTCATCTCGTCAGATTCCAGCACGTCCCACGTTGCGCCGCCGTCTGTGCTTGCCATCACGTAGCCGTAATCCCACAGGTTTTCGATGAGGTACCACAGATCGAACGACAGCACCGGGTCACTGACGCCGGTTAAATCCACCGGGAACGTCAGGCGCATGTCGCTGTCGTCGCCACGGTTGCTGTACCACATTGGCGTACCGGAGGGGGACTGCATGGCCGCCAGCCCGACGGTATCCGGGGCGTCTACCGTGATGATGAGGCTGTCGCGTCCGTCCAGCGCGGTGATGCCGCTGTATTCGGCGGCGTACTGATTGATTGTGAGGTCGGTAGCTACTGGCAGGCTGTTGTATTCGGTGGTGCTGGCCCCGGCCACGCCTTCTGCCCCGAACCTGTAGCCGTAAATTCCCTCCGGGCTGTCTGCGGGATCAAGAATAATGTTGGCAACCACCCAGTCTGCGAATAGTTCGTTGGCCGTGGTGCCGTTCTGCCGGGCGAGGTTATCCACGCCTACCATGCCGTTAGCCGGGTCTGCACTCAGGGCACGCAGGCCGTCGATGCCGAAGCGGTTATGCAGGTACGTCACCCATAACTGTGATGCGCCATAGTCGAACGTGGGGTTGCCGTCTTCCGTCCATGTGTTGAGTTGTGTGCCGGGGCGCCCGAGGAAAGCAATTGCCGTGAACAGGCTCTGGTCACCGAGGTAGACCTGCGTGAACTGCGAAAAGCCCTCGTCCATCCAGCCCTCCTCGTTGGAATCCACGTTGGAGCGAATCATGTGCTGGAACTCATGGGCGGTGATGCTCGTCAGCGTGAATGTGCCCAGACTGCCCCGTACTGCATCCAGGTTGAAAAAGAACATCTCGCGCTCGTTGCTGGTGGGGACGGCTTCACGCGGGTTGGCGTGGACGCTGGCGAAATCGGCGGCCACGCCTGGCCCCAGCCCACGCACAAACAGCGCGTGTATCCGTGGGTCGCCATCTACGCCGGGGGTGGGTTCGCTGCCCCAGATGTCGCTGGTCTGGTCGTATACCATCGTATCGAACTCATCGGCAAGGCGCTGCAAGTCTGCGTCGGGGATGTTCTGGCCCACTTCTACCCACAGGTAGATGTGTTCGCCTACCATGCGCAGTTCTGCGTCAACTTCAAAACTGGTGTTTGCGGCGGAATTATCGGCACGGAAGGTATCCACGGTGCCCACGGCCAGCGGAGCCGGGTTCTGTGGTGGGGCGGGGATTTCCGTCACGCCGCGCAGCCGTCGGGCAAGGTCTGTCTGGTCACGCGGGGGGACGACTGCGGCGTTCAGGGCGTCTACGGTCGGGTAGGCAGGGGGTTCGGGTGTATCCTGGGCATGGGCCGCTATCATCGGCAGCAGCAGCAACAGCACAACGGCAAGTTTTCTCATCAAAGTCAGTCTCGTGTTATCAAACCTGCGCCCAGTCTACGAAATGTGCGGTGCAACCCGCAACTGCTGGTATCCGCATCCCATATGGGTAATAATGTGGGTCACAGATGCACAGCGACAATCCAGGGGCGACTTGAATGCGAAAAATAGTTCTTTTGATAACCTTATTTGTGATGGGACTGATGACAACCGTCACGATGGCACAGGAGCCGAACACCTTCTGTGTGACAGAGCTTGAGGCTATTGTTACCGCCGTGGCGGATACCTGCGGCGACATGGAAGTTGACCGTATTTGTTATGGCAACGCTGTGGTGAATGCGGTGCCGCGTGTGCTGACGGCAGAGTTTGACTTTGACGAACCCGGTGAACGGCTGGACATCCCGCAGATGGAAACGATGACCACTGAAGTGGGCAGCACCCGGGACTATGGCATGGCTGTGGCGCGGCTGAGTGCTGGCCTGGAAGATGGCGTGGTAGAGGTGGTGCTATATGGCAATACGTTTGTTGCCAACAACGTCCTGCCAGAAATTGAACTGGCGTTCACCACCAATACGCTTACTGCCCTGCGCACGGAACCGTCAGCAGATGCGGAAGTCGTGGTAGAACTGGTGCCGGGGGATAGCCTCACGGCCAGCGGGCGCATTGGCCCGAACGATACCATCACCGGGGAGACATGGGTGCGTGCCATCTGGGACGATAGTGGCGACGAGGGCTGGATTCCGGCTGGTGAACTGACGGAAGACTTTCTGCTGCTCAGTTTGCCGGTTGTGCTGGCAGAAGACCCGACTTTTTCCCCGATGCAGGCCCTGACGACAACCAGCGTGCTGGCCGACCGGGGCTGTGAGGCCGTGCCGGATAGTGGCCTGCTGCTGCAAACGCCAGATGCCTCGATAAATATGCGCTTTAACAGCCTGGATGTTGAACTGGAGCCGACTTCGACGGTGTATTTGCAGGCGCAGCCGAATGCAATCCTCGATGTTTATGTGCTGGCTGGCGCTGTGGATACCGGCGGCGAAGTTATTGAAGCTGGCACCGTGATGAGCTACAGCGTGGGGCCAGATGCACTCACGACCGGGCGTGCAATTGAGGAACCGCTGCCCTACCCGAACGAAAAAGTACAGCCGCTGCAACTGCTGGCCGGGTTGTTTTCTGCTGAAGTAGACATCACCCCCGGTACCGGCGATGCTGTGGAGGCCAGCGTAGCCTCTATCGTCCCGGAACTGGCAGATGAGCAGAGCACGGAACTGACCACAGATGAGGATCCGCTGGAAGCGATAGAAGAAGCCCCCGCAGCGCCAGTGGTTGACGTAGAAGCAACTGCCGCCGCCATTGCAGAAGCCCTCGACAATGATAGTGTTGCACAGCTCCCCACAGCCGTGGCACAGGTAGCAGAACCAGCCCCGGCAGAAGCTGCTCAATCGCTGACCGCGCAGATAGCGACCCCGCCGCCCGTGGGCGATACAAATATTGCCACGTCGCCGTTTGCGGGCACCCTGCGTGAGCGCGGTGTGGTGCGCATTGGCGTAAATGGCAATCTACCGACGTTTTCTGAGGAGGCCGGTGGCGACTACGCCGGTTTTGAACCGAACTTTGCGCGGGAACTGGTGCGCCGTCTGTTCGGGGATACGGTGCAGATTGAGTGGGTGCAGGTTTCTGCACGGCAGCGCAGCACAGTGCTGGCCGATGGCACAGTGGATATGCTGATTCGCAACACGTCGTTTGCTCCAGAGCGCAGCACATGGGGCGAGTGGACGGATCAGTTTTATTTTGTGGACGGGCAGCGGTTCCTGGTGCGTGCGGATAGTGGTATTACCGGCGATGGCGACCTGACCGGACGTGCGATTGCAGTGCAGGCCGGTACCAATGCAGAAACCACACTCAATGCCTTTGCCGCCCAGACCGGCATCACCGTGGTGCCGTTGCAGGGTACCCTGCTGGAACTGATTGGCGATCTGGAATCCGGCTTTGTAGACGGCATTTCCGCAGATTGGACGGCGCTGGAAGCGATTCGGGTTGCGTCTGAAAACCCGGATAATTTCGTCGTGGTGGGGGATCTGCTGACCAGCATCCCGTGGAACATTGCCACGCCACCGGGTGAGGTGGGCCTGAGCGATGACATTGAATTTGCGCTGAATGTGATGATTGAGGACGGCACGTGGCTGGCGCTGTATGACCTGTCCTTTGATCCGCCCATCCCGGCGACGGCTGCGGCTGCGCTTGCCCCCGGAACCGATGTGGCTGTGGTTGAAGCGCCGCCGATTGCTGCTGAAGAAGTAGAACCTGCCCCCGCAGAGGAAGTGGCCGCACCCCCGCCTGCGGAGGAAGAGCCGGTTGTTGCTGCACCTCCAGCGTTAACGCCCGTGCCAGAAACCGACCTGCCTATCACTGGCGAGGTACCGGCCACGATCTTCACGAACCCATCACAGCAGCGCATCATACGCATTACGCCGGAGGATGATGGCTCGTTTACGATGGAGTTGATCCGACAGGGGCTGGTGGTACACGACAGCCGCTTTGTGTTCTCTGAGCGCAGCGAACGCTATGAAAACCGCTTCAACAGCTTCGAGTACGTGGAGTTCAGTGATAGTGCCGGGGATGCATCTCAGGGGTGTGACCGCCCACCGGATATGACGGGCGTGTTTAATGGTGCGCCGTTCGAGGTGAAGGTGGGCTGCTGATGAGCGATGTGACACCCATACATGTGGTTGCCATTTGCGGCAGCCTGCGCGAGATCAGCTATACAGAAATGGCGCTGCGTATTGCGCTCACGGGGGCGAAGGAAGTAGGCGCGACCACCCACCTGATTACCCTGCGCGACTATGATCTGAGCTTCTGTGAAGGCCCCGTCGACGGCAAAGACGATGACCGGCTGCGGGAAGATGTGGCGAAAGCGCAGGGCATTATCCTTGGCACGCCGGTTTACCACGGTGGGATGAGCGGCGTACTCAAAAATGCACTTGATCTGATGGGCAGTGATGAGTTTTCCGGGCGGGTTGTGGGGCTGGTAGGTGTTGCCGGTGGGAGCATGGGGGCGGCGCTCACGCTGGCAAGCCTGCGCAATATCGGGCGCTCGTTGCATTCATGGGTGATCCCGAACGAGGCGTCCATCCCGAACAGCAAAGATGCCTTCCGTGATGATGAGCAGCCCCACGATCTGAAGATTCAAAAGCGACTGCTGACCGTGGGGCGGGACGTGGCCCGCTTCGCGTACATGCACCACTCCGAGCAAACGCTGGATTTTGTGCGGGCGTGGGAGCGCAGCATGGAGAATCCGGGCACGGAGTCGTGACTCAGTAGGGCAGCAGGCCGCCGAGTGCCTCGATGAGTACTTCGCCGCGTAATCCTTCCTCGTATGCGTTAAGAGCGTTATAATAGTCTGTGTCAACTCTGATAGCGTACAGCCATCGTTGTTGTATTGTGGGCAGTGAGAATTCTTCGAATATGATGATGAGCCGAACGGGTTTATTGTCTATCTCAGCAGGAAGTTCATACTCATCAAGCATGAGCAGTATATTTTCTGTGAGTTGTTGATGTTCAGAATAGGCATTATCTACCCTGATGGTAATCTGGACATTTGTCGAGGCTATGAACTTAGTACAATCCTCAGCCAAAACTATGGCTGATCTAACCCCGGCTGTGCTCTCGATATTGTTTTCTTCCAGTAAATTATTCAACTCCGTGCCCATATCATACTCATAGGTATGACCTGTACTTCCACAACTTCCTTTCGGATTGGGCGTTGACGTTGCTTGAAGCGTCATCGTCATGGACTCATATAACGCAACCTGTGTTTCTGCCAGGTCGAATGGTGCGGGAGTCAGAGTTATTGATGGGTTTCTGGTCAGAGCGATAGCGGTACGTGTGTTATGTAAGGTGGGAACAACTTCTGCTGTTTGTGTTATTTGTTCACTGATTTGTGTTCTTTCAGCAGGGGCAAGGGCTAATGCCTCAAGTGTTGCATTCAGGATTAATGACGTTGCCGTAAGCTCGAAGTCTGTCACATCCTGTTGCTGGTTGGGTGTTTCAGT
The DNA here is from genome assembly GCA_039024535.1 of Chloroflexota bacterium. Classification (GTDB taxonomy): domain Bacteria; phylum Chloroflexota; class Anaerolineae; order Aggregatilineales; family Phototrophicaceae; genus DAOTTY01. The sequence continues at coordinate 1,274 of JBCCQC010000061.1, read as the reverse complement.
TGGGGAAATGAAATCAACATCAGATAACACACTAACAACGAGCATTTGATTGGTAGTAGCGTGTGATGTAGCCGTAGCGGCCTCAATCAGTCTTGTTGCAGTGACTTCGAAGTTAGTGAATTTCCCTGCTCGAATGTCTCTTGATACCTGTGTTTCGGTTGCGGCAAATACAATATTGTCTGGTCGAGTTGTGGTCACTCTCAGATAGATTACGGGTACCAGTATGATAAGAATCAATACGGCTATAGCCATTGTTGAGGTTCTGTAGGTGCGTCGCAAGTCAATTCCCTCCGTCCTTTGTCAGCTCCAGTGTAACAAAAAAGGCGATGCAAATGCGCACCGCCTTCGTCGAATTCAGTGACAGTGCGGGGGACACATCACAGGGGTGCGACCGCCCCCCGGATGTGACGGGCGTGTTCAATGGTGCGCCGTTCGAGGTGAAGGTGGGCTGCTAGCATTGTCAGATAGGGGAACAGAAAATCTGTTCCCTCTTTGCCAGTTAGCCCCATTTCATTTCCATAGCAGCAATGGCGCGGATACGAGGAATCTCGTGTATATCCGGGTTTTCATCCAGCCATTTCTGGATCACCTGTGCTTTGTCCGGGTGGCGGGAATGCCAGAACGCATGAATAGCCGCTTCCTGACAGGAACGATTTTTCATGTTCAACACACGAACCTGCGTTTCAAATGTTGCCTGTGACAGGCGTTTCCAGTCAGCTTTCGTCATTTCCCGACGTTTGATACGGTTTTCGTACTCCCAACTACGACCACATTCACCGTAGCCGATGTCCCACCACATATAGCCGATGCTCTCATAATCTGGTTTTGAGAACAGATGCTCAAATAGCCCATACATGGATCGAATCACAGCCTCCGCTTCATCAAGTGTGGTCTCTTCGCGGATTATCAGGCATGAAATCGTCCAGTCTGCCCAACCTCGAATACCATCCATCTCGAATCCTTCACGTATCTGATCTTTTCCATAACGTTCTATCAAGAAAGCTGGATCTGTGAACATTTTTGTGTAAAAACGTATCATTTGACCGGGATCAAATACGACTCTGGCGTTTCTGTTCCATCTGAAGGAGTCATGATCTCCCCGACGAATTGGGAAATGGTCAAATACAAAATCTGCAAGGGCGTCGAAATCTGCATCGTGAAGATCATATTTCAGATGATTCTGGCAATACTCACGCAGATAAGTATTCCACAGACTGGTTGGTACCATGTCAGTGCCCTGCACTTTGTTCTCAAGATCGACAATGAACTCCGTT
>JBCCQC010000060.1:0-12091 GCA_039024535.1 Chloroflexota bacterium | reverse complement strand
TTTCTTTCTCAAAAGCGGATGAATACTGTGCTGGCCTATTACCCGGAAGTGCGCCAGCGTCTGAACCCGATAGCCCGACCCCAACAGCCTGTAACACAGCCAGAAAATACATCAGCACCAGCCGCTCCGCCTGTAAAACAGGCACCCGCTGCCCCGGCTAATATCCGCAAGTCACAGGCAACTCGAAAGACCGGATACGAGTTCCAGCGAGAAAACGAAGAAATTATTCTTGTGCGGCGGCGGCACCCGTGGGCGTTTATCCGTCGTGGCTGGATGTGTATTCTGGTGATTCTGTTTTCTGCTGGTCTGGGGGTCGTCATGACCCTGGCCGACTTCCCGGCGGCTATTGCAGGGATTGCTGTTGCGGGCGGTTTTGTGCTGGCGGGGTTGCTGATGACCTACTTCTACTTTGAGTGGCGCAACGACAGCTTTGTTGTGACCGACACACGGGTGATTCGCATTGAGCGCGTCATCCCCACGTTTAACTACACAGTCAATGAGATACCATTGAACCGTATACAGGAGATCAACACAGAACTGCCAGAGGGCGATTTGTTTGCGCGTATTTTCGACTATGGTGATGTCGAATTACGCAATGCAGCCGACGCTGGCGATATGGTGCTGGATATGATCCCCCGGCCAGATGAGGTGCAGGAAGCCATTTTCACCAACCAGACGCGCCGCCGCGAGCTGGCCGACAGAAACAAGCGCAATGCACTACGTGCAGAAATAGAGCAGCAGATTGGCATCAGCAGCGGGGCCACTGGCAAGATGATGGCTGCCAGTGCAGGCGGCCAGAAGGCTATTCGCCTCGAACATCGCGGGTGGGCACCAGCACGGATGCAGTTCCTTGATAATGATGGTAACACTGTCATCCGCAAGCACGCGACGGTGTGGCTACAGGCGATTATCCTGCCGGCGGTGCTGATCGTATTCGGGGTCATTCTACTGGTCGTCGGGTTGTTTACATCGGGGCCGGGGTTCATCGGGCCGATTGCCCTGCTGGGTGGCCTTGCCTCGCTAACTGTGGGGGGACTATGGTTCTGGTGGTCAGACTGGGACTGGCGCAACGATATGTACATCATCGCCGATGAAATGGTTACGTTGATTCACCGACGCCCGTTGTGGCTACAGAACGAAAACGAGCAGGTTATCCTCAGCCGTGTGGACAGCGTAGTGTCGGAGACATCCGGCTTCTGGGATACGGTGTTCCAGCGAGGCGACGTGAAACTCTCGTTGATTGGCGAGGGGATGGAGAATGCCAAACGCTTCATCAAAGTGTACAAGCCACACGAAATCCAGGCAGAGATTTCCAGACGGCAGGCGCGTGCGAAAGAAAAAGCAGAGCAGGCTAATGATGACCGCCAGCGCGAGGCGATTAAAGAGTATCTGTCTGTATACCATGAAACGGTACAGGATTTGAACGGCCCGGCAGCAGAAGCAGCATCTGAAGGCACCTATATGCCGGACACCAGCTTCCGCCCACATGAATCTCAGGATCGGCGACGCCCGCCGAACATCCCGCGCCGTCAGTGATTCTCGATTGTACAATTGGCCGCTGCCAGTCCGTCTATTACAATACGATGTAATGTGAGATCGGACGAGACAGAAGGACGATAGAGGAATGGCTGTACGCGATATTGTATTTATCAATGATGCCCGCAATAGCGCTGTGCTGCGCAAGCGTGCCATCAAAGTAGTAGACTTCGGTTCAAAGTTCCAGCAGCTTGTGGACGATATGATCGAAACGATGCTGGATGCCCCCGGTGTTGGCCTTGCTGCCCCACAGATCGGCGTGAGCCAGCGTGTGATTGTGGTGCGCCTGCCAGATGACGAAGAAAGCCAGAAGGAATACGGAGATAAGGCGGGGGTGCTGTATGTGGTTGCTAACCCGGAGGTGGTGAAAGAAAGCCGGGAGATGATAGACGGCGTGGAGGCATGCCTGTCTATTCCGGGGTATTTCGGGGAAGTAGACCGTCATGAGGGTGTAACGATCAAGGGGCAGGATCGCCACGGCGAGGACATTCGCATCAAGGCAAAGGGCTGGCTGGCGAGGGTTTTCCAGCACGAGATTGACCACCTGAACGGCAAGTTGTTTATCGACATTGCCAGTGATGTGTGGCAGGCGAAGAAAGACGAAGAAACGACAGAGGAATAAAACGGGTGTTGGGGGGCTTACTCGCCCCCGTCTACCTGTTGTGGGATGCCCCACATATAAATTGAGCCGCCTGTGTCAAACAGGGCGAGTGCTCTGCGATCTGGAGACCAGCCCACATCAATGATATTGGCGTCGACAGGCATACGGGTTACTTCGATGCCTGTGTCACTGATCGTATCGAGATCCCACACACTCACTTCACCCTGAAAAACAGATGCCAGCATCAGGTTCTCGTCCGCATGGAAGGCGACGGCTGTTGGCTCCCCGCCCAGCTCCTCTATGGCGGCGGCAAGGTCGCCCGTTCCGGGATTCCACACATTCATAGCCTCTGCCGTTCCGCTGTTGACGATAAAACCGCCATCAGGGGCGTAAGCGAGCACATCCGTAGAGCCACCCCGCCCTGTAAGCAGGACATGCTGGAGTGCTTGTGCGGCAACGTCCCATACGCGGATGTCCTCATCTGTGGCAACAGCAAGTTGCAGCGCATCTACAGACAATGCCATTCGATTCACGCGCACATTATTCTCAAGCTGGAACTGTGTCAGGCGTTCATTATTCTGCCAGTCCCATACTTCTACCGCGCCCGATTCACTACCGGTCGCTACCCCACCGGGGTTATCGGATAGAACCACGCTGTTGATTTCCGCTGTTTCGAGTTGAATATTGGCGATGGCCTGTCGTTCCGGGGCATTCCAGACGCGCACCTCACCCTGAATGGCAACCACCGCCAGCAGTCCGTTATCCGGATCATAGGTGTAGGCGTTGCCGTCTACGAAATCCTGGTGGGTGGTGATAAACGTCTGGCTGAAGCCAGTTTCGCCGTCCAGAATATCGACAGCGCCATCCCGGTTGAACAGGTACAGTTCGGTTTTATCTGGCGAGTAGAACACATCAATCGCGTCACCCCGGTCGGCAGCGAAAACAATTTCTCCGGTGAGCAAATCCCACACCACAAGCTGCTGTGTGTTGAGCGTAGCAAGGCGCGTCCCGTCAATGGAGAACGCATGAGAGAAAACAGAACCTGAATTTTCTGCCGGGGAATCCAGCCGCCCCACCAGCGATATAGTGCCCAGATTCAGGCGCGTCACGGGGGTGAATGGCTCCTGCCATGAGGGGGGGGCAGCAGTAGGCGCCACTACCCCCCGGCCCGGTGTTACAGTGGGGACCACTGGAGAGGGCACACAGGCTGCCATCAGAGCAAGCAACATACAGCCCCCGGCAACCAGTATTGGCTTAATAGATGGCAAGGGCGGCGTCCAGTTCATCTCTGAGGATGAGATAGTGTTTGTAGCGGCGTTTGCTGATCCCACCGTCTACCACAGCACGCATCACGGCACAGCCCGGTTCGTTACGGTGGGAGCAATTGCTGAATTTGCAGGCCGGCACGTAGGGTGCAAGATCACGGAAGTAGCTGTCCAGTTCATCGGGTTCAACATCCCAGATGGACAGATTGCGGATTCCGGGCGTGTCGGCAATGTAGCCGCCGTGCTCCATTTTGATGAGTGCGCTATCACGAGTAGTGTGAACGCCTTCTTTGCGCATCTGGCTCACTTCTTTTACCGTGCGGCCAAGGTCTGGCTGGATGGTGTTCAGCAGGCTGGTTTTGCCCACGCCAGATGGCCCGGTAAAAACTGAGATTTTGCCTGCCAGCACATCTTGAAGAGTGTCGATGCCGAGGTTGTCTTTTGCGCTGGTCGTCAGGATGGTGTAGCCCATTGCAAAATAGTCAGCGAATCGGTTTTCAACAACCTCCTGTGGTAACAGGTCAATTTTGTTAACAACGATGTACAGGTCTGGAATGCCGGAGGCCTCGCCGGTAATCAGGAACCGATCCAGCATACGCAGGTTCGGGTTCGGGTGGGTGGCTGCAAAAACAAAGAGAGCCTGGTCAGCGTTCGCCATCATCACCTGTTGACGCTCCGGGGCACCGGCCCCACGGTTGCCGGTGGTGCGCACAGCACGAGAGAGAACGTTGTTGCGTGGTTCGACGTGGATAATGGTGCCGATGTTGTCGAGGTCTTCGTTTTTCGATACCTGGATCGAAACGCGATCGCCGATGGCAGCAATATCTGCGGATTGTGCTTCTTCTGTTAGTTTACCTCGCAGGCGTGTCTGGTAAATTTTCCCATTTTCTTCTGGAACCTCAACCCAGTAAAAACCGCTTTGCTCACGGACGATAAGCCCGTTTAATAGGTTGTTCAAAGGCGCAAACTCCATGCTATTGGACAAAAAGGTAAATGGTTTACACTGCATTATATGAAATTTTCTGAAAAGTGTGCAAACTTAACCGTCATGAAATTTAACGCATTATCATCAAAGCTCTACGAGGTCGTACGGCTACCGGCACAGGGAGAGCCATACCCGCACCCGGTGCTGTTTGTTCATGGGGCGTGGCATGGCGCGTGGTGCTGGGAACCCTATTTTATGCCGCACTTTGCAGCACACGGTTTTGATGTGACGGCTTTCAGCCTGCGCGGGCATGGTAACAGCCACGGCAGGCGTACCCTTGCTGTGACGCGGCTGGTAGATTACGTGGACGACCTGCGCATTATGCTGGCGCAGTTTGAGAGGCCGCCGGTGCTCATCGGGCACTCGATGGGCGCACTCATCTGCCAGAAAATTCTTGAATGCTATCATGACATTCCGGCTGCGGTCATGCTGGCCCCTATTCCCCACACCGGTACGAGCGGGCTGGCATGGCGCACGGCAACCCGGCGTCCACTGACGGCCCTCAACATTGTGCTTACCGGTGATGTTTATCGGCTGGTGGCAGAACCCAACCCCGACGGAACATCCTTTTTCTCCCCGCGAATGCCAGCAGCAGAAGCTGAGACCTTCATGCAGCGCTTCACCCACGAGTCTTTTGTCGCCACCGGTTTTGACGCGCTCTTTTTTGACCTGCCGCGCCCGGTATGTGTCAGGACACCGATGCTGGTACTGGCTGGCCGCCATGACACACTATTCACCGTGAAGGAAATACAACGCACAGCCCATGCTTACGATACAGAAGCTCTCGTTTTTGATGAGATGGGCCATGAATTGATGCTGGATCCCGGATGGCAGGATGTGACAGCGACTATTTTCGAGTGGCTGCGTCTACCTGAAATGAACGCTAAACGAAACGTGCGATGATTTTCGTCAGTATGTGAGCTTTCTCACAGTACGTAGAGGTTCACCATGTTACAATTCTGTCACAAATGAGCTGGAGACATGGAAAAAGCACATGATGACACGCAACAAAATAGCAGAAGATCGCCTTGAGCAGATGGAAGTCAACTCAATGGCGTGGCACACCATGATACGCATTGCCCGTGGCGAAACCCTGATGACCGGTGGCATCTACCTGCGGATGGCTCTCCGATTGAACGAACGTGCCATCGAACTGGAACGTGAACCGGAACTTCATCCACAGGACAAAAATGACTGGCTGGCGCTGGCCCTGTTCGCAGAGGATCGTGCCCGATTCCTGACAGCATGTAAACAGGCCCAACAGAACAAAAGCTATGTGTATCTTCAGGTGCAACCGTGGCTACAGCAGATCATCTATGCCGATGAGGTATTTCTGGGGCGCACCGGGGGGCAGTAGCCGCTGCTACCACGGTGGGGTACACTTATGGCGATGCGAACTGCCTGTGAGGAACCTGCCCGTGCAATCTGTCAAATTTGATCGTGCTGCGACATTCTACGATGAGACGTGTGGCTTCCCTGCTGGAACCGAGCAAGATGCTGCCCGACTATTTGCGATGGCTGGTAACATCACAGGTGATACACGTATCGTGGAACCCGGCATCGGTACCGGGCGCGTGGCGTTACCACTGGCACAACTGACCGGCGCATCGGTTGTCGGGGTTGATCTTTCGAACCCGATGATGCTGCAACTGCGCGGAAAGCAGCACCACGAAGACATTACTGTCATCTGCGGTGATGCTATGTGCCTGCCGTTGCCGGATGGTACATTTGATGCAGCAGTCATTACGCATGTGTTTCACCTCGTAGCAGACTGGCAGCAGGCTCTGGCAGAAATTGGGCGGGTGCTGCGTCCCGGTGGTGCATTGCTGTACTCATGGACGCAATTTGACGAGAATGATTTTATGCGCGAATGGCACGAGGTACTGGGGCGCAGGCCAACCAACCGCTTTGCGACCTTCAGTAGCACAAAGTTCCTCGATGAGGCCGGATGGACGCGATGTGGCGACAATCAGCAGCTCACGTACTCTGTTTCTCGTAGCCCCAACGACTACATTAACTCCCTCAAAGACCGTATCTGGTCTTCTACATGGAAGCTGACCGATGCAGAAATTGCCAGCGGTGTGGAGAAGTTGACGGTTGCAGCAGACCGCTACAACCTGCCGATAGACGTTCCACTGCAACGCGACGCAACTTTCAGTGTGGCTCCCTACTCGCCACAGATGTAAATGCATATCCTGCACGTAACCCCATACTATGCCCCGGCGTATGCCTTTGGTGGGGTACCCCGTGCGGTTGAGGGGATGGTAACTGCGCTGGCCACACGCGGGCATAGCGTCAGTGTGCTTACGACCGACGCATACACCGCCCACAACCGCGTTTCTGCGCAGCCCATGGCCCTGAACGGCGTACGTATTGTGCGGGCGCGTAATGCATCGGTGTGGCTGCGGGGGCATCTGAACCTTTCAACGCCGGTGAGTATGCGACGGCTGGCAGAACAATTGATGCCCGATGTTGATGTGGTTCACTGCCATGAATTTCGTACTGTGGAAAATTTGCTGGTGACACCCGTGGCCCGCAAGTATCAGAAGCCACTGGTGTTATCGCCACACGGCACCCTGCCACATGGCACCGGGCGCAGTGTTATCAAGCAGGTATGGGACGCGATCATCAGCCCTGCGGTAGCCCGCCGCTTTGATGCGGTGATTGCCTTGGCAGAGCCGGAACGCGACGATGCACAGATGCTGTGGGGGCGTTCTGGCGCACACAGTCGCCATGAGATTGTACCCAACGGGGTTGATAGGGCATTGTTCGAACAACTCCCCTCCCCGCAGGATTTCAGAGCACGCTATGGCCTGTGCGACAAAAAAGTTATTCTGTTTATGGGGCGGCTGCACCCACGCAAGGGGGTGGATGTGCTGGCACGGGCTTTTATGCAGATGGAAAACCCGGATACACGGCTGCTGATTGTGGGGCCGGATGAGGGGTTGTTAACAACCCTCCAGTACCTTGCAGCGCAGGACGCGCGGATTGTGTTAACGGGCTTTCTGGATGGTGATGATCGTCTGGCCGTGTTTGCAGCAGCAGATGTATTCGCTTTGCCTGCCATCGGGGAAGGGTTGCCGATGGCCGTTCTGGAAGCAATGGCCGCCGGTTTGCCGGTGATTATTTCTCCTGGTTGCAACCTGCCGGAGGTAGCAGCACACGGCGCAGGTATAGAGGTTGCAGTCGATGTGGTGAGCCTGCACGATGCTATGCAAGATCTGCTCACAGATGAGCACGCAGCAGCGGGGATGAGTGTGGCCGCCCGACAACTGGTGAAGCAACAATTTACATGGAGCGCGGTTGCAGCACAGTTGGATGATATATACACTGCACTGGCAGTTGAAGCATGACGACGATGAGCGATGGATGGAACATGCAGCGATTAATCAGCACGTTGATGATGCTTTTTGTCCCGGCCATAGTGGTGGCGTGCGCCCCGCAGACGGAGAATACCTTCAGGGGGCAGATGTTGCTCTGGCACAGCCTGGACAACGAGACCGAGCAGGCTGTGCTGGACGAGGTACTGGGCCGCTTTATGGATATTTACGAGGATGTGAATATTATTACGCAGGCCGTACCCCGTGATAGTTTGCTGGAACGCTACCGCACGGCTGCTGAATCTGGATTGGGGCCAGACCTGATGATTGGTGAAAGCCGCTGGGTGCAGGAGCTTGCCGAAGACAACCTCATCCGCGACCTGACACCGCTGGAACCTCGTGTGGATATTTACTTCAGCGGGGCAGTGGCTTCATTGCGTTACACAGTTGAAGAAGAGAGCCGCATTTACGGGTTGCCATTTGCCCTGCGCCCGGTCGCCCTGTACTACAACACCGATCTTGTTACGCAGCCCGCCACTACGCTTGATGCACTGCTGGCAGACGCCGCTGACGGACAGCGTGTGGCTGTTGATACACGTTTCATAAATAGCTACTGGGGAACCCCGGCATTTGGTGGGCGGTTGTTTGATGACAGTGGACGTACTGTGCTGGATGAGGGTGGATTTGCAAACTGGTTGACGTGGCTGAGCAGTGCGCAGTCCAGTCCGGGTATGTTCCTGTCTCGTGATGCGGCGGCGATTCTTGATTTGTTCCAGCGTGAGCGTGTGGCTTATATGATAGCGACCCCGGATAACCTGCAAATGCTAAAGCAGACAATGGGAGAAGAAAAAATCAGCGTGGCGCTGTTACCATCCGGGCCGGTAGGTGAAGCCGGGCCACTGCTGCGCGTAGATGGCCTGATGTTAAATGCCTCGTCGTCTGCAAACCAGGCGGAACTGGCGCTGTTGCTGGCACGGTTCCTCACCAACGCCGACCAGGGCGGGGTTTTTGTGCGTCAGTCGGGCATTATTCCGGCCAATCGCCGTGTACGCATTGATGAGATAGCCTATCCTGCCGCTGCCGGATTCCGCACCCAGGCTCAGAGAGCAATCCCTATGCCGAACCTGCCACAGATGACAACATTGCTGCAAGAGAGCGATAATCTGATTATTCAGGTGCTGGAAGGCGTTATTTCAGAAGCAGAAGCCGCTCGTACCATCACAACCGTCACCAACGAGATGCACGGCTATGAAGTTGAGGTGGCGCAGAGCCAGGATTGTGAACTGGAAGGCGAATTGGTGCTGTGGCACAGCATGGAAGGTCGAGCAGAATCCACACTCAACCTGATCGCAGACAACTATATGGGGCGATGTACGCAGGTAGCGGTGGAGCTGGTGTTCATGCCAGTGAGCGATGAAGCCAACCCGCTGGATGCTTACATGGCAGAAGTGGTGGCCCCGCCTGCGCTGCTGCTGGGGGATGCTGAATGGGTAGATCGCCTTGTGGCCGTTAGCCATGTAGAGCCAGCGACAACAGCCAGCGTACAAACATACCTGCCAGAGACGATCCAGCAGTTAACACGCGACGACACTTTGTACGGCATTCCATTTGCCGTGAGTACGATTGGCCTATATTACGACCGCCAGCAGATAGAAACTATTGCTACTTCGCTGAGCGAACTGAGTGCTCAAACCGTCGAGGAAGACCCCGTAATGGCTGTCCCTATCGGTTTTGAAACACATTACTGGGGCTATCGCGCTTCTGGTGGGACGCTGATTAATGATGCGAATGAATTTGTATTCGATAGTGAGGCGTGGCTGGCGTGGTTAACATGGCTGGACATGACCAGCGACTCAGGTCATGTTCTGTACAGCAATAACCAGAACATGCTGCTGGAAGCCTTCCTTAACGGTGATGTCGCTTATTATATCGGGAAGCCGGTAGATTTTATTGATATAGAAACTGTGCTCGGGTCAGATGGATTTGCGATTACTACATTACCGGCGGGCACTGACGGCGACCCCGAAACACTGCTTGATGTGCAGGCGTTTTTCGTCAATAACCGCACACCAGCATCTATCGAAATTGCTATGGATTTCTCGGCCTTTGCGACCGATAGCAGCCAGCAACGGATTCTGGTGGAAACCACCGGTCTAATTCCAGCCAACGTCAATATCGTGGTGGAAGATACCGATTCCATTCGTCCGTGGTTCGAGCAGGTACAGAATGCGGTTGTTCTGCCAGCGCTACCAGAAGTTGATACCCTGCGCACAGAAGGTACCCCGATAATGGATAGTGTTGCACGCGGTACGATGACACCCCGCGAAGCTACGATTATGCTTGGCGAATTGTTCGACATCCCCGTTTCGTTCGATGTGGATTCCGATTCTATGCAGGTCACGGAAGAAGCCACCGAGGAGGCAGAGTAGCATGGATCAGACTCAAACGGCAGCATTCAATGATTTACAGACGATTCAGGATCAGATCAATGTCGTGCTGATCTACCTCAGTCGTGCCCCGGTGCTGTACCAGTTGCTTGCCATTGCTATTGTGCTTCTGCTGGCGTTGCTGGGGGCGCACTTTCTGGATGATGTGGTTGATTATGCAGCGGCCCGCAACCGTGAAGATGATGGCGACAGCTTTCTGTCTAACCGGGTGCTGCCGGCTGTGGGCATGACGTTTTTTCCGATTATTGGCATGGTTGCGATGAATATCGTGATTAACATTTTCAGTGGCCGTGGCATTCTAATTGGACTTATTGAGCGGTCTGTCGATTTACTTTTGCTGCTGTTGATTTATTCAGTCATTCTGTTCGTGCTGTATATCACGATTGGTGAGCGCATTATGCGGCCCTACCAGCGGCGCGTGCTAACCCCGCTGGTGGTCATCATTAGCACGCTGGTTACTGCTGCGGACTTTATCGACTTCGAATTACTTACTGCTGTTACCCTGGTTGACCGCTCTGGTATTGTCATCACAATGGGTTCTATCATCGGGGCGTTTATCACGGGGTATGCCTTCATCGCGTTTACAACCCTGCTGCCGAACACACTGGAAAGTTCCATTCTGCCGCGTGCTAATGTGGGAGAGGGGGTAGCGCAATCGGTGGCTGCCCTGGTTCGCTATGGAATCGGCATCGCAGGCGTTATTCTAACGCTGGCAGTGATCGGGATTAACCTGACGACCCTCTCATTTGTGGCGGGGGGTCTATCTGTTGGCATCGGGCTGGGCCTGCAACAGATCGTATCTAACTTCTTCAGCGGGCTTGTGATGCTGTTCGAACAGTCTGTACGGCCAGGTGACTGGGTTGAGGTGGATGGCAGCCTCGGTATTGTGCAGCGGGTGGGCATTCGCTCTACAACGGTACGCACTTTTGACAATGTAGATCGCATCGTCCCGAACGAAAATCTGATTACGGGCACGGTAGCGAATTACACCACTTCACAGGATTATGTTGTACGCCAGGACATCACAATTGGGGTAAGCTATGATGCGAACCCGAAACAGGTAAGCGAGTTGATCCTGAAGATGGCGAAACAGCATGAGTCTGTATTGATTGACCCGGCTCCCAACGTCTTCTTCATTGAGTATGGTGATTCCAGCCTGAATTTCTGGCTGGTCTACTACGTCAGCCACCCGCGTTACCTGCTCACGACAAAGAATGACCTGTTACACGACATCTTCAAGGTATTTGAAAAGCACGACATCGAAATTCCATACCCGCAGCGTGACCTCAACCTGCGCCGGGGATGGGCCGAGATCTTCGGGGAAAACCACGCAGCTTCTGATACCGACACCGACAGAATTACAGGGGGAGTATCATAAGTTATCCGGTACGGACAACCCCGGCGTTTGGTACTTTAAGGTGAAACCAGAGGGCTTGAGCGAGATGTAGCAACGCCGTGTGGAACGAAAGCGGCTGGAACGAGTGAATCATGTGCCGGAGTTAGAAAAGGCAATCCTAAAAAAGCCCTCATGATCTTCTCGCAGGGCAGGTCAACATGAACTATGCGTTCATAAACCGTCATCGAGAAGCATATTCGGTAAAACGGATAGATGGGGCAAAGTCTCAGGTTTTTGCCTGCATCATATCGCCTCTGAAAATTTTACTCTCCCAAAAACTGTTGCAATTCCCTTCGGTGGCTGGACGAAGACCATCCCCCACAGGATATGGCGCTGCTACATACTGCCACATGAACGACGGGTAAACGCGAGCGTTTCTTGTATCCTGCGGTCAAAACCACTCCACAACTTACCTTATTAACCACTGCGGATACACAGGCCATGCCATACTTTTTGCAATTCATAGTCAATCGTAGATAAATAAGGAGTTGTTTGAACGTCCGGCTATGACATCCGTACAGATGCCATGGAACTTTTACAT
>JBCCQC010000059.1:0-12114 GCA_039024535.1 Chloroflexota bacterium | reverse complement strand
CCATTTTCCAGTGCAGTAAACGCCCAGTTTTTCAGGTCGTCGCTGCCGCGCTCTTTATGTGATTCGCACAGCACGCGCACGGCATGAATCGCCATCACATAGCGATCACCGTGGGGGCGGGGGATGCGTTCGTGCATACGGAACAGGGTATCGACCAGCACGGGCGCGTTCGGGTTGCCGTAACCGATGTCTTCTACGGAGATGACCTGCAACCGGAACCACATATATGCCTCCAGTTCCGCGCTCGTGACTATCATTTCACAGGCCAGCAGTACTGCATTTTCGAGGTTACCGCGCCGGATTTCCTTCTGGAATGCGGAGATGACTTCGTCGGCCTGTAAACCGTGTGCGGTTGTGACGCGCGTCCACGGGTCTTCGGAGTGGTGCTGTACCATGCGGTTAATCTCCTGTGGCGGTTTTGCCGCCAGTGACGGCGTTTTTGAGGTCGTCCAGTTGTTTGCCAAAATCACGGGCGAAGGTGCGCCGCCGCAGAACTTCACTGCCGCGAATGCGCAGCGCCACCAGCACCAGCGCCCCTAACGTCGCTACCTGTGGGAACATCTGCACGAGGTTGGGGGGCAGTGTAATCGCCTCGACACGATCCACATAGAGGCCGACGGACTCTGCGAGGCCGAAGAACAGCGACGTAAAAAATGCCGGGATGGGGCGGTTGATAGCGAAAATTGCTACGGTGAGGGCAATCCAGCCCCGGCCTGCGGTCATATTCTCAAGGAACTGACTGAGCACACCGAGTGATAGAAATGACCCGGCAACCCCGGCCAGCATCCCACTGAGCGTGAGCGCAAAAATTTGCACCTGCGTTACGTTGATGCCGACACTTTCGGCAGCTTCTTTGTTTTCTCCCACAGCGCGGATATGCCGCCCGAATCGGGTACGGTACATCACAGCCCAGATGACGGCGACCATCAGCCAGCTTAAATAGACGATGAAGTTATAGCCACTGAACACGGTGCCCACCACCGGAATATCCTGTATCAGGGGTATTGTAATCGTTGGCAGGCCGGTGATGCTGGGATCTGCGAGCGTGCCGAATACATCGAAGCGCACGCGCATGAAAAATACCGTCGCGTTGGCAACAAACAGGTTCAGCGCCAGAGCCAGCACAATCAGATTAATGCGAATTTGCAGGTACAACACAGCAAAAATAAATCCCAGCACACCCCCGGCAATACCCGCCGCCAGCACACCCCACAGTGGGTTCACGGGCGTGGCTTCCGGGGGTAAATCCGGGCGGTAGAGCACAATCACAGCGATGAAGGCACCCAGCAACATTTTGCCCTCAATGGCGAGGTTCAGCACACCTGCGCGGCTCGCCAGCAGTGCGGCCAGCGACCCCAGAATAAAAGGCGTGGAAAAACGAATGCTGCTCTGGATCACTGACGGGGGTAGCACAGTAATGAGTACCAGCAGCAGGATAATCCCCAGCGTGGTGCCCCCGATTTGCAGCGGGCGTTGATAACGGGCAATCCATTCAAGCATGTTAATCGCCTCCTGCGGGGTTTTCCTGTGGGGTGGATGGTGATGCGGGTGGCATCAGGCGCACACGCACGCGGGTAATGAGTTCGCGGAAGTAGCTTTCCATCGCCGTGAACAGAATAATGAGCGCGATAATCATGCCGCCAAGCTGACGGGGAATATCGCCAAATTGAAGGTTAATGGAGCCAAGCTGCAACCCGGAGTACAACAGCGCGATAAAGTAAATCGCCACGATGGATTCTCGTGCTAACACTGCAATCAGCACGCCGTCAAAGCCGGTGCCGCTGAGTACGAAGCCATCAACCATGCGCCGTTCCACGCCGAGTATCTGGATGGAACCGGCCAGCCCGCTTAACGCACCACTGATGAGCATGGCGCGTAAAATTGCGCGGTCTGTGGAGATGCCGCCAAACCGCGCAAACAGCTTTGATCCCTGCGTCATGCGCTGTTCGTAGCCGCGTGTGGAGCGCCACATGTAATACCACAGCAGCACACCAGCCAGCAGCGCGATAAACAGCCCGATACCCAGCCGCGCCCCGTTGAACCAGTTGACATCGCTGAGGAAGGTACGGTTAAACGGGATGAGCCACGCGGTATCATCAATGCGCTCTGTGCGGGCGACGTTGTTCATGTCTGCGCGGAGGGGGCCATTCAGTAAATACGTTACAAACTGAACGGCAATTGCGTTCAGGATGATGGTGCTGATAAGTTCGTTGACATTGAGCTTGACTTTGAGATACCCGGCAATCCATGAGTACCACGCGCCAACAAATGCCGCCAGCGCCATGATGATGATGGGTATGGTCAGGCGCATAGCCCAGAACAACACACGTCCGGCAGTGTCCGGGTCTTCTATGCCGAACACACCATACACCTGCTGTGGCAACCAGTATCCCAGAAACGCCGCGACGACTGCGCCGAGAGCAAACTGCCCGTCCATGCCAATACTGAACATCCCGGCTTTAAACGCGACTGTGGCCGCCAGTGCCGTTAAAATCAGCGGGGTGGCACGTTCCAGGCCGAGGCCCAACGAGTGGCCTTTATCCCCGTAGAAGGGGGCAAAATAGCGGACAATCTCGCCGGTGTCTTCGTCTTCGATGTCTACAATGATGAGATCGGAGAACGAATCGCAGTCGGTGGAGCCAAAGCCCTCGCAGAACAGGCGTGTATAGGCTTCGATGGGCTGCACGCCAGCCGCTCCGACGAAAATGCTGCCGACCAGCAGGCCCAGCAGCGTTGCCAGGATTGGAATGGAGACGTTTTCTAAGGCACCCTGTAAGCGTTTCATGTGGTGGCTGCTGCCTCCTGCTGCTGTGGGATTTCGTCGGGGAGTTCGCTGCCTGCCATAAGCAAACCGAGTTTTTCCTCGGTTACGTCGGCAATATCCAGTGTGGCGACGATACGCCCCTCGTACATAACGGCTACGCGGTCACTGAGCGCGATAATTTCGTCCAATTCTACAGAGACCAGCAGAATCGCCGCGCCGTTGTCACGGGCTTGCACCAGCGTTTGATGCACAAACTCAATACTGCCCACGTCTACGCCGCGTGTGGGCTGGTTGGCAATAATCAGCGCCGGATCGCCTTCCAGTTCGCGCCCGATGACGATTTTTTGCAGATTGCCGCCACTCAGCATCCGCACTTCCTGCCCCACGGCTGCGGACTTGATCTTGAATGTGTCTATGAGGCGTTGTGCAAGCTGGTGAATGGGCGGGAAGCGCAGGAAACCGCGTTGTGAATAGGGTGCGGCGTCATATGTAGAGACGATGACGTTTTCGTCAAGGTTGGTGGTGATGTTGAGGCCGGTTGTCATGCGGTCTTCGGGGACGTGAGCCATGCCAGCATCGCGGCGTTCGCGGACGGTGTGCTGTGTGATGTCCTGTTCCAGCAGGCGCACGTGGCCCCCGTCAATGGGGCGCGTCCCGGCGATGGCTTCTACCAGTTCGGTCTGGCCGTTGCCGCTGATGCCTGCAATACCGAGGATTTCCCCGGCACACAGTCGTAAAGACGTTCCCATCACGGCGGGGAGGCCCTTGGTATCTGCGACGAGCAGGTTTTCCACTTCCAGCACGGTTTTGCCGGGGGTTGCGGGTGTTTTCTCCACTTTCAGGATGAACTGCCGCCCCACCATCATCGCGGCAATGTCGCGCACGGTGACGTTTTTGACCTCATCACGGCCTACAACCTGTCCGCGCCGCATGACGGTAAGCCGGTCAGCCACAGCGATGACTTCTGGCAGTTTGTGCGTGATAAGGATGATGGAGCGTCCGCTATCGGCCAGTTTACGAATGACTGTGTACAGTTCGCGGACTTCCTGCGGGGTAAGCACGGCGGTGGGTTCGTCCAGAATGAGCACACGGGCATCACGCTGGAGCGTTTTTAATATTTCCACGCGCTGCTGCAAGCCTACAGACGCATCCTGTATGCGCAGATTGGGGTCTACGGGCAGGCCGTAGCTTTCGGCAAGCTGGCGCACCTGTTCGGCTTCGCTGCCGCCGTTGATGAATCCGGCGGTGTTCGGTTCCATACCGAGCATGATATTTTCTGCAATGGTGAAGGATGGCACCAGCTTGAAGTGCTGATGCACCATGCCGATTCCCTTCTGGATGGCGTGATCGGGGTGGCTGATGCTGGCGCGTTCGCCGTGGATAGAAATTTCGCCCTCATCGGGTTTGATGAGGCCGTAGAGGATGTTCATGAGGGTAGTTTTGCCCGCGCCGTTTTCGCCCACCAGCGCGTGAACTTCTCCCTGCGCCACCTCAAAATCGACGTTATCGACGGCGAGAGTGGAGGAAGAAGCAAAAAATTTGCGCATTCCGCGCATTTCGACAGCATTTGTCATGGGTGTTGCTCCTGCAAAATCCGCTGTGCAGGGGCACAGCACGCCGTGCCCCTACCGTGACTTTACGGATGGTGGATTTTTATTCTTCGGCCAGTTCCAGTGCGTTGGTCACAACGATGTCACCGGCGAGGATGGCTGCACGGGCTTCCTCAATGGCAAGGCGAACTTCTGGCAGTTTTTCTACCATGTCCTCCGGCCCGAACTCATCGAAGGTACGTGAGCAAACGCCAAGATCCCAGCTCAGACCAGCAGAACCTTCCGCCAGGCCCACGCGGGTTTCGCCAGGGATGTAGGTGTCATTCACGACGGACTCTACAAAGGCATACACGGCGTTATCGACGCGCTTGAGTGCGGAGAGGATGATGGTTCCGGGGAACAGGTCATCCTGATTACTGTCCACGCCGATGGCAAAGTTGCCTGTTTCTGAGGCTGCCTCCAGTACACCTTCGCCGCTGCGTCCGGCTACCTGGTAGATGATGTCTACCTCTTCATCGTACATCCCCAGTGCGATTTCCTTCGCACGAACCGGGTCTGCAAATGGGTTGGAGCCGCCGACATAGCTCACGACGATTTCGCAGTCCGGGCATACCGATTGTACACCTTCCTCGTAGCCAAAGATGAACAGATTGATACCGGGGAAGTCACCGCCGCCCACAGCGCCTACCTTGCCGGTGCGGGTGAGCATACCGGCGGCGATACCGGCCAGATAGCTGTTCTCATGCGTGAGGATGTTAAACAGCGCGAGGTTTTCATAGTCCGGGGGAGCCGGGAAGAAGGTTTCCTGCGCGGCGAACAACTGATCCGGGAATTCGTCTACGATTTCTTCAACGATGGCGGCATCCACAGCGATAGACACTACTAGATCCGGTTCTTCCTGGACGGCGCGGCGCATGGCAGCGTCATGCTCCTGCACACCGGCAGTTTCTACAATCACGCCCTCCACGCCAAGTTCTTCAATAGCGCGTTCGGCACCGGCGGCGGCACTGTCAATAAAGGAGCGGTCGCCCCGGGCATTTGGCAGAATGATGTGGAAGCTGGTATCGCTGTTATCGGCCATTTCTGCCATATCGTCGGATTCTTCCATCATGGCGTCTTCTGCCACGCACGGGTCAACGTATTCGTCTTCCTGGGCATAGGCGATGCTGCTGAATGCCGCCAGAAATATGGCGAGCAGTACGATAGAAAGTTTTGACTTCATTGAAATTTCCCCTGAGGTAAGCAATGTATACAAATAAAGCACACGCGGTGCATTTACTCTTTAACAAAAATAGCTCAAAGCCGCGCCTCAACCATTGTGCGGTTTTTATAACAATTTTACGTTATTCTTCTGAAAGTTACAAAAAGTCACTGCTGAACCGGGTCTGCAAGGTCGGTCATCGGTAAATTTAACCAACACACAGGGAGAATACATACATGCCAGATTATCGGGTGATTCTGGATACCGACATCGGCACGGACGTGGACGATATACTTGCGCTGACAGTGCTGCTGAACAGTCCGCAGGCGAAACTGCTGGCTGTGACCTGCGTGTATGGCGATGTGACGCTGCGGGCGAAGATCGCCATGCGGACGCTGCAATTGCGCGGGGTGGAGGTGCCGGTGTACTGCGGGGCATCACAGCCGCTGCTGCGCCTGAAAGAAGTTTACTGGGAGGGGCACGAGGGCGGCGTGCTGGATGGTGTGGCCGATCTAGAACCGGCTCCAGGTTTTGCGCCGCACATCATCGCGCAGACGGTGCTGGAAAACCCCGGCGAAATCCACATTATTGCCATCGGGCCACTGACGAACCTGGCGCTGGCATTGCAGGAAGCGCCAGAGATTGCGGAAAAAGTCGCGGGTATCAGTATGATGGGCGGGGTAATCCGTGGCAATGACGGCCTGAGCCTGCCGATTGCCGAGCACAACATCAACTGCGACCCGCACGCGGCGCACGTGGTGTTCTCGTCCGGTGCGCCTATTACCATGACGCCACTGAACATCACCGTGCGATCACGGCTGACGCAGGCTCATGTCGAACGTATTGACGCGGCGAATACAGACTATCACCATATGCTGGCCGATCAAATTCGGCGCTATCCGCGTTTTGCACGGCTCGGTCATACTGCGCCCCATGATCCGCTGGCGGTGGCGGCATTGCTCCACCCGGACGTGGTAGAAACGAAACAGGTCAGTGTGCAGGTGGAGATTGCGGGGCGGGTATCTGCTGGCGCAACGCACGCCAAACGTGACCCGAAGGGCAATGTGAGCCTCGTTACGGCGGTGGATGTGGAAGCGTTTGAAACCCTGTTGATTGAAAAGCTGGCAAACTGATATGACCCACACAACACTGCTCAAAAACGCGATGATTCTCTGTCTGGGCGATGGCAACCGTGTAATTGACAACGGCTATATTGCGATTGAGGGGAACGCGCTCACGCAGATTGGCAGGATGGACACTGCGCCCGATGAAAGCCCGTTCGATGAGGTGATGGACTGTGCCGGTAAGCTGGTGATGCCGGGGCTGGTGAATGCGCATACGCACACGCCCATGACATTGTTCCGGGGGCTGGCAGAAGGGGTGAGTTTACTCACGCTGGACGGCTGGCTGACGGCAATACGCTCACTGGAAGCGGTGATGACACCGGATATGGTCCCAGCGGCGGTGGAGGTGGCCTGCGCAGAGATGATCCGCACAGGGACGACGACCTTTGCCGACCAGTATTTCTTCACCGATCAGATTATCCCGGTGGTGCAGCGCAGCGGGATGCGGGCGGCACTGGCCTATGGCATCGTGGAACTGGGCGACCCGGTGGCACGTGACCGCGAACTGGCGAACGTGGAGGCTTTTCTGGAGGAGATGGGCACGCTGGATAGTGACCGGATGCAGGGCTGGGTGGGGCCGCATGCCTTCTTTGTAGATAACTCGCCGGAGATGATGCAGGCAGAGCGCCGTCTTGCGGAAAAATACGACACCGGGATGCACATCCACATTTCTACCACGGGCGAAGAAGACGAACTGACGCAGAAAACGTACGGCACCACGGCTGTTACGCAGATGAAACAGATGGGGATGCTGGATGTGCCGATTATCGCCGCGCACGCCATTACCATCCCGGAAGTGGACTGGCCCACACTGGCTGCGCACAACTTCACGGCAGTGGCAGCAGCGAGTGCCTGTATGCGTGCCGGTGTTGATGCTGCGCCTGTGGTGGGGATGCGCAACGCCGGTATCAATGTGGCGATTGGCACAGACAATGTGTGCAATAACAACGACTATGATCTATTTCTGGAGATGCGCACGCTGGCAAAACTCGCCAGCTTCCGGGAAAAGCGGCCCGGTGCTTTACCGGCACTGGATGTGCTGTATATGGCGACGATGGCCGGGGCAAAGGCGCTTGGCATGGCGGACAAAATCGGCTCGCTGGAAGTGGGTAAGCTGGCCGATTTGATTGTGCTGGATCGGCAGGAAGTGGGCTGGGCACCGCTGCCGACGAATGATCCATTTACTGCACTGGTGTACAGTGTGAACGGTAGCGGTGTGACGGATGTGATGGCCGGTGGGCAGTGGTTGCTGCGTGACCGTGCATGGACGACGCTGGACTATGGAGAAGCCGTCCGTAAACAGTCTGCGGATGTGACGCGGCTGCTGGCCCTGCGCGATGCGCAATATTGAGCCTGTGCGACAGAGACGCAGTGTAAACAAAAACCACACAGAGACGTGCAATCTCTGTGTGGTCGTACAATACGGGGGTGGTCGAAGAGCAGTTGCGGCTTATTCCAGCAGGCGGCCTTCGATCTCGAACTCTTCTTCCGTCAGCCACTCCAGCAGGCTGTTGGGTACCGGCGGCACGCTCTGTGTGCTGATTACCTGATTGCTATTTTCATCAAAGCGGGTGACGAAGTTCACGTTCAGGTTGTCGTCCACGTCCGGGTAGTCCGTGCGCTGGTGGGCACCACGGCTCTCGCGGCGCTCAATTGCACCGCGCAGGGTCGCCTCTGCGGAGACGATTGAGGCACGTAGGTCAAGTGCCTGTGCCAGTTCCATCTCTGTGCTCACGTTCGCACGGGTGAGGGCGACCTTCAGGTCTTCCATACGCTCAAGGCCGTACTGCATTTTCTCCTCGGTGCGGACGACACCACACGTTTCCCACATGACGTTGCGCAGGGTCTGGAGCAGGTCAATGGCGCTTTCTGTTCCGGTACGAACGATATTGTTCAGGTCGTCGTGGGCAATGCGTACCACGTCATTGGCGCGTACCTGTGCGCCGAGGTTCTGCGAGAATGCGACGGCGGCTTCACCGGCGCGGCGGCCAAACACGACTGTTTCTGCCAGTGAGTTACCACCCAGTCGGTTAGCACCATGCAGGCCGCTGGTTGTCTCCCCGGCGGCGTACAACCCGGCGATGGACGTAGCGTGCGTGTCTGGCTCTACCACGACGCCGCCCATTGTGTAGTGGGCCGTGGGCGCAACTTCCATTGGCTCTTTGCTGATGTCGATGTTCTGTGCGTCCATGAACTGCTGGTACATACGCGGCAGTTTTTCCATGATGTAATCCAGTGAGCGGTGGCTGATGTCAAGGAAGACACCCCCATTCGGGCCGCCGCGTCCCTCCTGAATCTCGGTGTAGTTTGCCAGTGCCACGCGGTCACGTGTAGAAAGTTCCATGCGCTCCGCGTCGTAGCGGCCCATGTAGCGTTCGCCATCTGCGTTGTACAGGCGGCCACCTTCACCACGCACGGCTTCCGTCACCAGCGTGCCCAGCATAGATTCTGGCGCAACCATACCCGTGGGGTGGAACTGCACCAGCTCCATGTCAGCGATTTCACCGCCAGCGGCCAGCGCGAGGTACATGCCGTCGCCAGTGTTTTCCAGTGCGCGGGATGAACTGCGACGCCACAGGCGAGTGTGCCCCCCGGCTGCGAGTACAACCGCATCTGCAAGGTATACAGTGCGCTCACCGGAAAGCAGGTTAAAGCTCATTGCACCGAAGCACACACCATCTTTGACCAGCAGGCGAGATACATACTGGTTTTCGTGAATCGGGATGTCCAGTTCTTCTACGCGGTCGGCCAGTCCGTACAGGACAGCACGCCCGGTTGAGTCCCCGACGTAAGCCGTGCGACGGTATTTGTGCGCACCGAAGTAACGCTGGTCGATTTCACCGTCCGGGGTTTTTGCGAAGTCCACACCGTAGGCAACAAGTTCTTCAATGGCTGTGGGGGCTTCGCGGGCCATCAGTTCGACGGTGCGCGGGTCGCTGAGGAAATAACCCTCCTTGAGCGTATCTACGAAGTGCTGCTGCCAGCTATCTTCCGGGTCTACGGTGCCCAGTGCCGCATTGATGCCGCCAGCGGCGAGTACGGTGTGTGCATCGCGGCGGGTGCGCTTTCCAACGATAACAGTATCTTTACCAGCTTCGTGACCGGCAATGGCGGCACGCATCCCGGCTGCGCCAGACCCGATAACGAGAATATTCGAAACGTATGTACGATGGTTACTATTCATATTTGAGGGGTGGCTCCAGTTATTTTTTTCTTACGAGTGCTGTATGTCATTAAAATAATATGACAGATGTCAGCGGTGTGTTCGGGGCACTGTACGATAGGGGGGTATAAGTAGATGTGATAACGTGGGGCACGATGCTATCATTTCACAAACTCAGAATATTCCTTGCTGTGGCAGAGCGGGGCAGCTTTAACCGGGCTGCCAGTGACCTGATGATGAGCCAGTCTGGTGTGAGCCAGCACATGCGTGATCTGGAAGC
Source organism: Chloroflexota bacterium (assembly GCA_039024535.1). Lineage (GTDB taxonomy): Bacteria > Chloroflexota > Anaerolineae > Aggregatilineales > Phototrophicaceae > DAOTTY01. The sequence goes on along the minus strand of JBCCQC010000059.1, from coordinate 2,032 downwards.
GAGCCTTGGCGCCGATCTATTCATCAGGAGTCCGCAGGGAGTAGTCAAGACGGAGGCTGGTGAACTGCTGTATGCGTATGGTCAGCAGATCCTCAAGCTGGTGACGGAAGTGGAGCAGGAGATTATGCAGGCGGGGCAATTACATACACACCGCCTTGAACTGGGGACAACCCCCGGTGTGAGCGTGTACATATTGCCGCAGTGGTTACGGGCCTTCCAGGATCGTTACAGCAGTTTGCAGGTGTCGCTGGATGCGGTAAAAACCGGGCAGGTGGTGGATGGCGTGCTAAGCGGGCGCTACGATCTGGGCTTTTTAGAGGGGGAACTGGACGAACTTGATCGGGCAGAACTTGGCAGGCTTGATGTACGGCAGCTTGCGTATCAGGTTATGGTGGGGGCAGATCATCCGTGGCGCCAGCGCCAGACCGTTTCACTCAATGAACTGGCACGACAACCGTTTATCAACCGTCAACCGGGCAGCCGCACCCGGCAATGGCTGGAGCGTGTGCTGGCTGACCGGGGTACGCGCTTAAACAACGCTGCTGAACTGGACAGCCCCGGAACAGTGAAATATGCACTGTTGAATGGGATGGGTGTGGGTATTCTGCCAGATTATGCTGTGGTTGGCGAAGTACAGCGTGGCGAGATTCACGTGTTGCAACTGGAAAACCTGACGCTCCAACGGCCTTTGAAGCTGGTATGGAATCGGCGCAAGTCACTCGATTCTGTTCAGCGGGCGTTCTTGGGGGTTATTGAGGCCAGCACGCCCGCTCTGGCAGCGCTGATTAACTGAAGTGATTCCAGCCTAACACGATGGGTCATCGGTGAAGATGGTCATATCTGTGTCTTCACTCCATGTTGTGCCATCCGGGAGTGTTGCGCCGTCCAGCACAGTGGAATTGCTAACGATTGTATCGCACAGGATGGCGTCGGTGAGGTTAGCGTCGGTGAGGTTGGCACGGCTGATGCTGGCGCTGCTGAGGTCAGATCTGGTGAGGTCTGCGTTTTGCAGGTTCACACCGCTGAGGTTAGCCCCCATGTAAAATCCAGCCACATCGAAAGCGAACAAGGCCACGAACATCGGGACTGTCATGTTCATTCAGTGGTGAAAATAGCAGATTAAAAGGGTTTCAGAGATAAAACCAACTTAGGACTTTCGCTTGAGAGTGAAGCAAGTTTGTTATAGTAGAGGCATGATAACGAAAAAAGACTACATCGAATACCTGATCAGCACGCCAGTGAACTATACATGTACGAATCTTGCTGAGCACCTGGATGAAGTTAGCCACGACGCGGTCAACGATTATCTACACCGGGAAAAACTTACGGCACGCCACCTGTGGGAGCAGGTTCAGCCGCTATTGAAAGATAGCCAGGACGCTTATCTGATTGTGGATGATAGTGTGCAAGCCAAGAAGTACGCCCGTAAGATGCAGATGGTCAAGCGTCAGTGGAGTGGGAATGAAGGCGGACTGGTGAATGGGATTGGGGTGGTGAATCTGGTTCACAGCGACGGTAAGGACCATTTGCCAGTGGATTTCCGTATCTATGCCAAAGAGATGGATGGGAAGACCAAGAACGACCACTTTCGCGAGATGCTCACCAATGCCGTCCATGACAGGGGATTGCAAGCCAAAACCATCCTGTTTGATAGCTGGTATGCCTCGTGGGAGAACTTGAAGCTGGTTCACCGCCTCAACCGCACCTTTATCACGACGTTGAAATCCAATCGACTCGTCAGCGTTTCAAAAGATGAGGGCTACAAACATCTCAATGAGGTTGAGTGGACCGACGACCGTTTACAAAATGGCGTCATGATAAAGCTCAACAAAGTCCCCTTCCTCGTGCGACTTTTCAAGATAGTTGCCCCAAACGGCGACATTGACCGGGTCATTACCAACTCAGAGGCTTCACCCAGCGCGGACGACATTCAAAACGAGAATGCTGTGCGTTGGCAGGTGGAGCAGTTGCACCGAGAATTGAAACAACTCACGGGCATCGAACTGACGTTAGGGCACTTTAGCGGAGAGTT
>JBCCQC010000058.1:0-12214 GCA_039024535.1 Chloroflexota bacterium | reverse complement strand
TCTGCCGGGGCGGTGCCATCGGCGTTTTTCACATCCATGATGGCTTCGGCTTCTTCATACTTCTCGGCGGCAATGGCTTCTGCGGCCTGCTGCATGAGCGCGGCTTTCACGCCGTCGTCTATTTTCTTGTTGCCACGCAGCGGCCCCATCTTCTTGTTGAGCCGGTTACGGGTGGCCTGGAGCGTTTCGCTGGCGGTGAGCAGTTCGCGGCGCTTTTCGTCCAGCACCACAATACGGTCGAGGCGGGCCTTTGCCGCCGCATCACCCAGTTTGTCCATCTGCGCTTTGACCCACTCCGTATTGTTGCGAATGAGGTTAATGTCAATCATTGGTTTTCGTTTTTCCTGTGTTTTGAATGGGCATCTGTTGCACCCTGATAAATTTCTGGTTTGCTGGTAGGGGCTTGATTAATCAAGCCCCTACACGGGATAAAACGGTTAGTCGGACGGCGGGCGTGGACGGGTGTCGTCTTCCACACCCGCGCTGCTAGATCGCTTATCGTCGCCATCCGGGGGCGGCAGCGGACGTGTGAAGTCCTGATAGAGACGCACGATGGCCGCAATCACGCCAAAGCCGAACACGATAAAAATCAACGTGTCGAAGACTTCTCTTGTCAGAAAATCAAATTGCATGGGTTGCCCTGTATGCTGTCCATCTGCCATATGCTGCATATCCTACCGCGAACCGGCACCTGTGACCATGCGCGACCCGAATCCGTGCCTGTCCGCTCTCGATAAACCACACACAAGCCCCACACACACACAGAATACAGCACAACGCCCTGCACATTACCTCTGCCTGTGTAACTTTGCGTAAATTTGTGTGTATTCACATATTTTTTGTTATACGCCGCAAGATTGACCTCAAGGGGTCACAAAAGCTCTTAAAATGAACTCAGTGTTGATTTAATAGCTATTCATATTTGTGAATTACATGGAACTTCAATATGAAAATGCGTAAATTAGCCCCAGAATCATACAGTTCTCTGATATACTGTGGTTGGTGTAAGCAAACCTTGCAACGGTTCGTTATTTACCACTGCTGCCGGGTGAAGTGTGGAGGACGGAGATATGCGAACGACAATTAACTGGTTGCGGATTCTCGCTGGTCTGATCGGCGTTTCCGTAATAATGTCTACGGTCATCATCGGGGCAGCAAATACCAGCATGACATCCCTGATGATGGGGGCAACAGTACTGCTGATCGTCATCGGCACGGTTTTTCTGGTCGGGTTCTGGCTGGCAACGCTGGCAAAGCAGCCAGAAGCACCCCGGCCAACCGAAGTCACGATCCAGACGGAGCGCCGTGTTGACTATGAACTTGCGGAGCTACAGGAACAGCTCATGCAGCGCGACCGGATTATCTTCCTGTTGCAAAACAAAATCCGCCGGATGCAGGAGGATAGCATTCTACTGAACACGCCGCCGCCGCCGCTGGGGTCGCTGAACGCCACACCACCCCGTCACTTCGGCAGCCCCAACGGGAACGGCTACGCCCCGCACGCACCGGGAAACCCTGCTAAGCGTGAAACCGGCACCTTCCCAGCAGTAGACAGCTATGACGACGCGATGCACTATGGCAACCACACCGGGCGCACCGGCACCCACCCGGATATTCAGGTAGAGCGCCCCCCGGCGGTTCGCACACAGTCTGCACCACGCGCAAAAGTCCGCACCCGGCCTGCACAGGTCGTCAAACCACAGGGGGGGCGTGTTCGTCCCGCACCGCCAAAGCCGGAGAGCCTGCCAGAGCGCGTGGAGTATCGCAGTGCAGGGCTGTACACGGCAGTACGGCGCAAGGGCCACCGCCCGGAGGTCGCACGACCGGGGTACCGGCGCAACGGGAACGGCAATAGCGACGGCCACCACGTATAACGGAACCTGACCCACTGCACACATCAACAGACGGGGGCCGCACGGCCCCTGTTTGCATTATGGCGCGTTCTGCTTTGCGAAGTCTGTGCGGGTGAGCGTGTAGCAGGCCAGCATCACATCATAGTAACGGTCGGTGATGCCCTGCGAGGTCATACCCACCTTCTCCATCACCCGCAACGAGGCGGCATTTTCCGGGTAGGCAACCGCCACAATCTCTTCCAGCCCCACAACTTCAAAGCCGTAACGCAGCGCTTCACGGGCGGCCTCAGTCGCATAACCCCTGCCCCAGAACGCTTTCCCCAGTGCATAGCCCACCTCCACCACATCGGTGTTATCAATCACGAACAGGCCCACATGCCCCATAAAACGGCCAGTGGCCTTCTCTACCAGTGCCCACGCGCCATAGCCCCGCCTGTCCCACTGGCGGTTACGCTCCACAATGTAGCTTTTGGCCTGCAAATAGGGGTACTGCGGCACTTTGCCCTCCACGTTCATAAAGCGCATCACGTCCGCATCACTGAAGATGTGACGAGCGTAATCAGAAGCATCCTCAATGCGGTAAGGGCGCAGCAGCAGGCGGTCGGTTTCAATTGTGGGAATGGTCATGGCGATTTACCGTCGTGGCAATGTCACGTTCACTACAGCTATTATAAGTGTGACCTTTGCGGAATTCAGTAAAATTTAACATGCTTCTATTTGATTATTCGAACGCACACTGCTATGATGCTAACTCTTGTTTATGTCCTCCCTCACTTTTCCGATACTGTCTACAAACCCTATCGCATGAGTGGGCGTCCGCTGTCATAACGCGGAATGCAGGACTGTCTATGAGGTATACCAACCACATCTATGCGATTTGAAGACTTACAACTGTTCGACCGCGTCCATGACGCCATCCGCGACGCGGGCTACACCGAACCAACCCCGATTCAGCAGCAGGCCATCCCGCACGTACTGGCAGGCAAAGACCTGATCGGCCTCGCGCAGACAGGCACCGGCAAAACCGCCGCGTTTGCGCTGCCCACGCTGCACCGCCTTAACGAAATGAACCCGAAGGGCAAGCGTTTTGTGCAGGTGCTGGTGATCGCACCCACCCGCGAACTCGCCACACAGATTCACGAGAGCTTTACCACCTACGGCAAATACACCCGCTTTCGCAGCATGACCATTTTCGGCGGCGTGAGCCAGAAGCCGCAGGTCAAGCAGCTTAACCGGGGCGTGAATATCGTGGTTGCCACACCGGGCCGCCTGCTGGATCTGATGGGCCAGGGAGAAATCCGCCTGAACCGGCTGGACGTGCTCATTCTGGACGAGGCCGACCGCATGTTCGACATGGGCTTCCTGCCAGACATCCGCCGCATCGTAAAGGAACTGCCCACACAGCGCCAAACCCTGCTGTTCAGCGCGACGATGCCCCCCGATATTCAGGCACTGGCCGAAGAAATTCTGATCGAACCGATGAAGGTCGAAGTTGCGCCGGAGTCCACAACGGTAGAAGCAATTGACCAGCGCGTGTACTTCGTGGAGAAGGGCGACAAGCGCCAGCTACTCACCCACCTGATCCGTGAAAACAACATGCACCGCACGCTGGTATTCACACGCACCAAGCGCGGCGCAGACCGCCTGAGCAAGCAGCTTGATAAGCAGAATATCCCGTCAGACGCCATCCACGGCAACAAGTCCAACGGCGCACGCAACCGCGCCCTGGATAAGTTCAAAAGTGGCAAGGTGCAGGTGCTGGTAGCGACGGATATTGTGGCGCGTGGCATTGACGTGGACGATATTTCCCATGTGGTGAACTACGAACTGCCAAACGAAACCGAGAGCTATGTGCATCGCATCGGGCGCACGGCCCGCGCCGGAACCAGCGGCGTTGCTGTGTCACTCGTGGCAGAAGACGAGCGCAAATACCTGCGCGACATCGAACGGCTCATCCAGATGCACATGGAAGTAATTGAAGAACACCCGTACCCGTCTGCGCTGGGCACCCCGGAACCCACCAACCTTGACGGGCGGCGGCGCAGTGGCAACAGCAATGGTCACGGCAGCGGCAAAAACCGCAACCGCAACAACCGGCGCGGTAAGGGCAAAGGCAGCCGCAACCGCAACTACAGGGGCAGCAGTAGCAATAACCGCAACCGCAATAAAAACGGCCAGCGGCGCAGCAAGCCCACCCCACAGCCGTAATCGTTCTCTCACGCGAGACTGGCCGCCGCTGTAGCGGTCAGTTCCTCAAGCATCACCCCCGCGATTTCAATTTCCAGCATACAATACCATTACGCTATTCGCTGGCCGCTGCTGTCTGCGTGGCTGCGGAAATTAACGCTGTGGCCGTCAGTTCAAATGAACTGGCTGTGCGTGTTGGGGCCGGGTCTGCATCGGCGGTGCCGGTAGCGTCGTCAATCAGGGCCGTAGCGGTCAACATAAAACTGTCCGGTTCCAGCGTGACGCCCTGCTCGGCGGCGGCGGTGGTGGTCGCATTTACAATCAGGGCGGTGGCTGTTAGTTGAAAGCTGTCTACGTCCGGGTCTGCGGTGATGTCCTGTGCATCTGCGGTCTGTGTCGCGTTGCGGATAAGCTGCGTTGCCGTCAGCCGGAACCCACCGATCATCGTTTCGGTAGCCTGGACAGCTTCCGGTTCCAGTGTGGCAGGCGGCGCATCAGGGGCGGACTGCTCCGGTAAAATTGACCACACCAGCAGCGCGGCAGCGGCCAGCAGCAGTATCCCTCCGGCTGTATATAGCCAGCGAACGGTTCTCATCTTCCCCATTACTGTGAGCAACCTTAACCCGACGGCAACTCCGATAATGAGTAAGCCAAGTAAAATTAATGCTGTCGACAAACTGCCCCCCTCTGTTTCAATTTGCATAACTATCTGAACCGTAGCATATATCCCGTTGTGACACAAGCGGAGCCGGTCGCGCGGTGGGCACAGCCGGGTATAATGGGCATAGAATGGCATGAACGAGGGCTTTGATCGGTGACAGTTGCGCAAACGGTGCGGGGCGTGATAACGGCACTGCTGGCCGGGGTGATGGCTGCCTGTACGCCGCAGTCTGCCACATCTCCGACCGCTGGCCCGACCGTGGCCCCCACGTTTGTCCCACTCACGCGGGTGGTGCAGGAGCCAACAGACGCCCCGCTGCCGACGGTTCCGCCTACAGAAGCGCCCACCGGCACCCCCACACACACGCTCACACCCACCGTTACGCTAACGCCATCGGATACCCCCACACCTACCGAAACATTCACCGATGCACCCACAGTAACTCCCTCGGATACGCCAACAGTCACGCGCACACCGTTTCCGTCGTTTACGCCGTTACCCACTGCTACCGCATCCCCCACGTTTTTGCCGCTGCCACCGGCCAGCGTCCCGCCGGATGAATTTGCTGCTGCCGCGCCGCAATCACAGCTTCTATTCGAAACACCAACACCCGACGCCGCCGGAAGTGAACTCCTATTCGCCACGCCCACCCCCGCCGGCCCGGATGCCACCACCGGCGTGAGCGTATTTTCCACCCAATCGGGAACCGACGTACTGGCTCCTCAATCCACCGGGGCTACAGGCAGCCCACAGCCCGCTATTTTCACAACGCCCACGCCATTGCCCACCGCCACACCGATTCCCTCACCCACACGGCCACCGCCGCCCACGCCACGCCCCCGGCCCGTCCCCGGCGGCCAGGAAGTAGACGTGCCGATTTACGGTGCGGGGAACAGCCCCGCTCCTCAGAGCGTGTGGGAACCGGGCGTTTTCAGTGGGACACGGGTGCCGGGGGGTGGAGCGAGCTTTCGGTCGGCGTCTACGTGTGGTGCGAATGCATGGTTTGCCACCGATATTCGAATCGAAACCTGCCCGGACACCGGCGCAGACAGATCCAGCGCAGCGTTCCAGCGGTTTGAGTATGGGGCAATGTTCTGGCTGGAGGACACGCGGCAGGTGTATGCGTTCGTGCTTTCTGGTGCGCCGCCCCGCTGGACGAGCTACCCGGCAGTGTGGCAGCCCACCAACCCCGGTTGCACCGCCGACTGCTCCACGTGGACGCAGGACAACCGCCTGCGCCTTGCACTCGGAGAGCCAGTAGACCGCTACGGGATCAGCTACGTCGCAAACTATCAGATCGGGCAGGGCGGCAGCATCGCCATTGCAGATACCACCGGCAGCGTTTATTACGGGGGCAGCAGCGGCCTGTGGAGCCTGCGACTTGCTCCGTAGGCTGGCTATATACTCACCAGTTGAAGAACCCGGTTGCGTTTTCCAGCCGGATGCACAACCACACCCACACCCCGAACGGGATCAGGCAAACCACTGCCCCAATGAGTGGCTGCTGCGCCAGCCGGTAAACCCCCTCCGCAAGTGCCACACATACCAGCGGCGCAGCAAAGGCCATCAACATAAGCTGGCCGCCGATCTGCTGATACGCCGGGGTAACGCCACCACCGCTCAAACTGACCATCATCCCGAGGCAGAAGATGGGCACAATCATCACTGCGTTGATGATCTGCGCAATACGCAGTACCCGTACCGTTGTCATGGTATCTCCTGTGGTTAGCGTAGTAATTATTTCTGTTCTTCGCGCAGGTGCGGGTACAGCAGCACATCCCGGATATTGCGCTGGTCGGTCAGCAGCATCACCAGCCGATCCACGCCCATGCCAAACCCACCGTTCGGCGGCATCCCGTAGCGCATGGCCCGCAGGTAATCATCGTCCAGCGGGGTTTCTTCATCGCTGCCTTCGCTATAAATCTGCGCCATATCGAGAAAACGCTGCTCCTGATCCAGCGGATCGTTTAACTCGGTAAAGGCGTTGCCCATTTCCATCCCGGCGATAAAGAACTCGAACCGCTCCGTGTGGAAATCGTCACCATCAATACGCTTGGCAAACGGCGAAATATCACGCGGGTAGTCCATCAGGATGGTTGGCTGGCGCAGGTCGGGTTCAATTGCGGTCAGCAGGCCGTCAATGAGCTGGCCCCATGCTGCGCCGTCCTTCACCTTCATATCGTTCTCGCGCATCGCGGCGGCGAGGTCAGCAGCCTCCGGGTAGTCCATGTAGTCGATGCCAGTACCGTTCTTGATGGCCTCGCGCAGCGTGAGGCGCGGCCACGGCGGTGTAAAGTCAATTTCTTCGCCCTGGAACGTCGTGGTCATGCTGCCATTGACCTGCTGTGCGGTGTAGGCCACCATGCGTTCCGTGATGTCCATCACGTCCTTATAGTCGATGTACGCTTTGTAGAACTCAAGCTGCGTGAACTCCGGGTTATGCTTGAAGCTCACACCCTCGTTTCGGAAGTCACGCCCGATTTCGTATACCGCGTCAATACCGCCCACAAGCAACCGCTTCAGGTACAGTTCAAAGCTAATGCGCAGGTACAGATCCTGGTCTAGCTGGTTATGATGCGTCACAAATGGCCGAGCCGCCGCCCCGCCGTAAATCGGCTGGAGGATGGGCGTCTCCACTTCGAGGAAATCCTCATCGTCCATGAAGTTACGCAGCGCTTTTACAGCCACAGCGCGCTTCATGAACACATCGCGCACCCACCTGTTCACGGCAAGGTCGGCGTAACGCTGGCGGTAGCGCACTTCCACGTTAGTAAACTCGCCATGCTCGATCACCGTGCCATCGTCGCGCTTCTCTTCTTTTACCAGTGGCAGCGGCGAAATCGACTTGCTCAACAGAGTAAAATCCTGTGTGTTCACGCTGATCTCGCCGGTTTTGGTGCGCATCATGGTGCCGGTGGCCTGCACGAAGTCGTCCATATCTACCAGCTTGTCCTTGATGAGCGCGAACTGCTCCTCACCCACAGAGTTGATGCGGATGAACAACTGTACGCGGCCCGTCTGGTCTTCGATGTGCAAAAACGCAATCTTGCCACGCACATTAAACCGCCGGATGCGCCCCGTCACGGTGACTTCCGGTGTCGGCTCCTCAGATTCCTCGCCGTTTGCTGCAATGTGCGCTTCATAGGCGGCGATAGCTTCTGCGGCGGTGTGCGTGCGGGTCACACGCGCCGGGTAGGGGGCCACGCCGCGTTCGCGCAGGGTATTCAGCTTTTCCACGCGGTCTTCTTCCAGCTTATTGGCGGGCTGCCAGCGCCCGTTAATCTGTACGTCGTCAGTCATATCGTTCTCCCAGTTGTGGTCGCAGGTCTGGTTCGGGGCAGTGCATCCAATGCAGGGTAGGGGTGTACCCGATGAGCATGTACACAGGGTTTAGCGTTAATCTTTCTCAAAACCGCTGTATGTAGGGACAGAGCCTGCTCTGTCCATGGGGTTTAGCTGGATTTCCATGTGAAATTTTCACCCTTAATCCTTCACCATCTGCATATGACCCGATGGATTACCCCGGGACATGCCAGCAGCATACCCTTACCATGCACTGCATCCGTGGTGTGCCCATGTAAACCTGTTCAATTTTCACGTTAACGGGAACATTGTACCACCACGCTGACCTGACAACAGGGAGCACACACGGTTTGTTCATCGGGTCAGGGGAGTTCACGGTGGGTCCATCTCTTGCTGTGAGTACGGCTCATGTCTCGCGCATTATCCGCAGAGCACGTACAATATGACGCTTCTGACGACAATGAGCAGCGCGAGGACACGCAGCGTGACAGGAGTAAAGATCAAAACGGCAGCAGAAATCGAGATTATGCGCGAAGCAGGGCGCATCGTAGCACAGGCCCACGCAGCGATGGCAGAAGCCCTGCAACCCGGCGTCTCTACATATGAACTGGATCAAATAGCAGAGGAAGTCATCCGCAGCCACGGCGCTGTACCGGCTTTTCTGGGCTATCCCAAGCACGACGCGCCAGACTTCCCCGGCACTATCACCGCCTCCATCAACCACGAACTGGTACACGGCATCCCATCAAAAGACCGTATTTTGCACGAGGGCGACATCATCAGCCTCGATACCGGCTGCCACTACGAAGGCTTTGTGGGCGATGCCGCCCGCACCCATGCCATCGGCGAGATTGCACCCGCCGTACAGCGCCTGATTGACGTGACCGAGGAGGCATTACAGGTTGGCATTCGGGCGTCTGTAGTGGGGAACGAAACCCGCGATGTAGCCGTTGCCATCCAGCAATATGTAGAAGGCCAGGGCTACAGCGTCGCCCGCGACTACACCGGCCACGGCGTGGGCCGCGAGATGCACGAGCCACCCGCCATCCCCAATTACTGGGTAAGCAAGAAGAAACGCTCATCGTTTACGAGTGTGCCGCTGGCCGCCGGGATGACTTACGCGATTGAGCCAATGGTAATTGCCGGACGCGCCGCCACAAAAGAACTGCGCGATAAGTGGACGGTCATCACACGAGATAAATCGCTGTGTGCCCACACAGAACACACCATCGCCATCACCGACGGCGACCCGCTGATCCTCACACTCCCCTGACGGTGCTCAATCCGCTGCTGGATCGGTTTGCACAGCCTGCTCAATCACACCGGCCAGTTCACTACGATCCAGCGGCTTGACGAGGTACGCGGCAGCCCCCAATCGGGCGGCCTCTGCCTGTAGCTCCATAATGGACACCATCACAACCGGCGTACTGGCCGTGCGCGGGTTGGCCCGCATCTCTTCCAGCACATCGAACCCGGTCATCTCTGGCATATCCACATCCAGGATGACCACCGCCGGGGCACGCTCTGTCGCCAGCTTAAGGCCGTGGCGGGCACTGTTCGTACACAAGATGCGGTAGTTATCCCCGCCCAGGTAATCCTGCATCAACTGGAGCGTACTATCATCGTCGTCCACCACAAGAACGGTCGGGTTCCGTTCGTTACCCACAGAAGACTCAATCAGGTTAACCGGAGCCACTTCCACTTCTTCTATGACGGGCAGCAGCACGGTAAAGGTGCTGCCAGCCTCCGGCTCACTCTGTACCCAGATGTGCCCGCCATGCATCTGGCTGATCTCACGCGCAATAGCGAGGCCCAGGCCAGTGCCCTCGTGCCGCCGCGCCGCAGAGCCATCCGCCTGACGGAAAGCATCGAAGATGAACTTCTGGTCAGCTTCACTGATGCCAATACCCGTGTCTTCCACCGCGATGGCAAGCCAGCTTCCGTCTACCACCTCAACCGTTGTCGGGATGTCCAGCACAGAGCTATAGCCATCGTTCGTAAGCACCCGGCGCATGGTCACGCGCACTGTTCCCTCGTCTGTGAACTTCACAGCATTACTGAGCAAATTGGTGATAACCTGCTGGATGCGCCCCCGGTCAACGTGAATGCGCGGGGGTCTGGTAGGCATAGAAAGTTCCACCAGCAGCCCTTTTTCCTCCGCCTGCGGTGTGATGAGCACCATTGAATTATGGATAATCTCCACCGGGCTTGTGTCGATCATTTCCAGTTCCATCTGCCCCGCCTCAATCTTCGACAGGTCAAGCACATCGCTGATGAGCGCCAGCAGGTGTTGCCCGCTGCTGAGCACACGCGAAAGACGGTCGTTTTGCTGGTCGTTGAGGAAACCGTAAATGCCCTCAACAGTCATTTCGGTATACCCGATGATGGCGTTCAGTGGGGTACGCAGTTCGTGGCTGATGTTGGCAAGGAACTGGCTCTTAAGGCGGTTAGCAATAAGGGCTTCTTCGTACAGTTCCGCGTTGTACGTCGCCACAGCCACCTGCTGGGCAATGGCGGCATAGGTTTCGTACTCCTCATTTTCGAACGGTGTTTCGCGGTTCTGCACATCCAGTCCAATGAAGCCAATACCCCGGTCATTGACGACCAGCGGTGCCATCAACAGGGCCTCCATACCCCCCAGCCGCATCAGGCGGATCATCGGATCGTTGTAGTTTTCTGGTGTGGCCGTCACCATTGTAATGTTACGGTCAGTCATAATGGACTGATAAATCGCGCTGTCTGTCATAAAGACCATCTGGAACTCGGAATAATCGTTCGTAGAGTGGGCCACATACATGGTTTCGGCATCTTTCACCGTCAGCGCGATCATACAACCATCGGCATCGAATAACTCCTGTGAGAGATCCGCAGTGGCTTCCATCACATGGTCACGTTCCAGCGTAGAACTGACCACCGTAGCAATGCGGTGCAGCGTTGCAAGGCGGCGGGCACGCATTTGCAGGGTGTGCAGGGCCTGTCGCTGGTTCTGATGAAGGCGGGCATTTTCTACCGCAACAGCAGCCTGCCGCGCCAGCGCGAACACCGTTTCTGCGTCACGGTGGCTGTAAAAGTCCTCCTCGAACTTATTCAACGTGAGCACACCAATAATGCGGTTCTGCACAATCATCGGCACGCCCAGCCAGCCCCGGATGGGCATGAGTTCAATGCGACGGTCAACATCGTAGTTGAACCAGTGTGGCTCCTCGCGGATGTCCTCGATAATGAGCGGCTGCTGGGTTTCGTAGATGGTGCGTATAGGGTGCTCGTCGTGGTAGGTCATCAGGGTAGCCACAGCCGCCCCCACGCTGCCCCGCCGCGCCTGTACAATAAGCTCAGAGCCATCAATAACACCGGGGGCATTCAACTGGATGGTAGCGCCATCAAAATTAACCACGCGCTGCATCTGCGCCAGAATCAGCGTCAACACCCGATCCTGATCCAGCGTAGCCGCCACAATCCGGCCCACATCAATCAGCGAGTTCGCCACCTTACGGCGCTGCTGCTCTGCCTTAAACAACCGCGCATTATCCACAGCAACAGCAGCCTGCCGCGCCAGCGCAAATACCGTTTCGGCGTCGCGTTCAGTAAAGTAATCCGGCTCAAACTTATCCACATTAATAAAGCCAAGGAAGCGATCCTGCACCAGCATGGGCACACAAATCCATGAGCGGGTATTTTCCTCGCGGCTGCCGTCTTCGTGGATGCCGTTGTAGTTCATGTTGCGCTGGACATCGTCCACAATAACAGGCTGGCTGCTGCGGAATACCTGTGTGTTCAGGCTGTCTTCAGTAAAGTACACACGCATACCCGGGTATGCCTGGACGCCGCCCCGCATCGCCCGCACAACCATCTCACTGGCATCGTCCACGCCATCGGCCTGCAACATTACAGTGGCCCCATCAAAGTTGACGACTGTCTGGATCGCTTCCAGAATCCGATCCAGCACTTCTTCCAGCTCCAGCGATGATGCCACCGCCCGTCCCACATCAAACAGCGTATCAGCCATCTGGCGGCGTTCCAGTTCAGAGGTATACAGGCGGGCATTATTCACAGCAATGGCCGCCTGCTGGCCCAGTGCAAACGCAGTGTCGGCATCCTGCTGGGTGAAGTAATTAGCCTCAAATTTGTTAATCGAAATGAACCCCATAATGCGCCCCTGGATCATCATCGGCACACCCAGCCACGACAGCGACTCTGTCGGGGTGGCGGG
>JBCCQC010000057.1:0-12248 GCA_039024535.1 Chloroflexota bacterium | reverse complement strand
TGCTGGTGGACTGCAAAGCCGTTGTAGATGCAGATGGCGCAACGCTCAGCGGCGACCTTGCCGCCCGCATTCTTGATCTGGCCGGGATCGTTGCCAATCGCAACACCATCCCCGGCGACAAAAGCCCGTTCCGCGCGTCCGGTGTACGCCTCGGTACCGCGTGGATTACACAGCGCGGCTTTGACGAAGAAAAATCGCGCGAACTGGGCAACATCATTGCCGACCTGCTGTTTGCCTGCACGCCGTACTATCAGGACAGCAAGAAGGGGCGGCAGGTACTGCGCACAAAGGTTGATTTTGACGTATTGCAGCAGGCTACGCTCCGCGTTCGTGATCTGGTGGATAGCATTGGCATTGACACAGACGAAACTGCCGACGGCTACCCGCACTTCTACTACATGGAGGCCGAAGACGAGAGCATCGGCTGGCAGACGTTGACTATCAGCGGCAGAAACGCCGATGAGTTTATGGATAAGGCACTGACGGGTATTGTTGCGGGGCTGGCCGAGGGCGAAATTGCCCCGACATGGTTACTGGAACCGGATGGCTCCCCGATGACACGCGGTTATGTGGAATGTACTGCTAACGGCTACGCGCTACACATCGAGAGCAACGTACAGCGGGTAACAGCGTGGTTACGTGCCCTCTCCGATGGCTTCGTGATGTTTGACGCGACCGATATTACGGCCAAACTCGCCGGGCCGGTGGTGGTTCACCACGCCGGGGATGCCCCGGATAGCCTCGATACGTCCGAGTGGATGATGGACGCCGGTTATACCAACAAGCCGTACTTCATCGGCATCAACGGCGAAAACCTGAGCCTGCCAGCATTTGAAGACCTGCCGGTGTTCGAGTGGGTAGAGCCACAGCGCGACAGCCTGTTGCAGACGCCGCTGCACAGCACACACGTCGAGATGGGCGCAAAGATGGTGCCATTTGCCGGGTACGATATGCCGGTTTACTACTCGTCCGTTTCCAATGAACATAACACCGTGCGTAATGGTGCCGGGGTGTTTGACGTGACGCACATGGGCGTGTTTGATGCGCGTGGCGCAGGGGCCGCGCACTTTCTCAATACGGTGTTTACCAACGATGTGACGAAAATTGCCGTGGGTAACTCGCAGTATGGCTTCCTGCTGGATGTGCATGGCAATCCGCTGGATGACCTGCTGGTGTATCGCCTTGCGGAAGATCACTTCCTGCTGGTGGTGAATGCCTCTAACAACGACAAAAATTGGGCGTGGCTCAACGGCTTGAAAAACGGCGAACTTGCCATCGACGCCGACCGCCCGTACCTGACGTACAACGCTGGCGAGAGCTTTGAACTGCGTGACCTGCGCGATGAATCTACCGGGGAAGACCGCCGTGTGGATATTGCGTTGCAGGGGCCAAAGAGTATGGAGGTGCTGCGTGAACTCGGTGACACAACGGACATCAAAGCACTGAGGTGGGCCGGGATTACCCGCGCAACGCTCTGCGGCTTTGATATTATCGTTTCGCGTACCGGCTACACCGGCGAACGGATGGGCTTTGAGTTGTTCGTGCATCCCGATAACGCACCGCAACTATTCCGTGAACTGGTCAATCAGGGAGCAGAGCCGTGTGGACTTGCCTCGCGCGATAGCCTGCGCACGGAAGCTGGCCTGCCACTGTACGATCATGAACTGGGTGGCGAGATGACGCTCAAGCCGGGGGATGCCGGGATGGGTAGTTTTGTGCGCCCGTGGAAGCCGTTCTTTGTTGGTAAGCGTCCGTATGTGACTTACGAACAGCAGCGTGATGCCGAAGTGGTGCGCTTCCGGCTGGAGCGCAAAGGCGCACGTCCACCAAAACAGGGCGACCCGGTAGTGGACTATCGCGGGCGTGTGGTGGGTATGGTCACGTCCTGCACACCGGATAGCGAAGGCTTCCAGCTTGGCCTCGCTTACCTCAAGCAATCCGCCGGGGACGAGGGCACACCGATTGGTATTTATGCTGGTGGTGTGAACGGTAAGAGCAATGGCAACGTGGCAATCGGGGGCAAGCTGCCGGTACCCCAGACGGGGGCTGTCGTCAGCCGCTTCCCGAGGAAGCGCAAGAAGTAATCACAACTGTAGGGGCGCAGGCCATGCCTCGCCCCTCACTGATACGCGGGTTCTAGCCTGTATAGCTGATGCGGTAGATGGTGCCCGATGCATCGTCTGATACCAGCATAGATCCATCTGCCAGCATCTCTATATCTACCGGGCGGCCCCATGCCTCGCCGTTGGCGTTCAGCCAGCCCTCGGCAAACGGCTCATAGGACAGAACATTGCCAGCCTCATCCAGTCGCGCCAGCATCACCCGGTAGCCAATCGGTACGGTGCGGTTCCAGCTACCACGTTCTGCGATAAATATCTGGTGGGTGTACTCTGCCGGGAACATCTCGCCCTCGTAAAATTCCATGCCCAGTGCGGCACCATGCGGTGTCAGCTTTGCATCTGGCGGTGTGAACTCTGAGCAGTCACGGCGTGAGCCGAAATCCGGGTCGGGGATGTCCCCGGCATGGCAGAACGGAAACCCGAAGTGCATCCCGGCCTGTGGAGCGTGGTGCAGTGTATCTGGCGGCAGGTCATCGCCCATCCAGTCCCGCCCATTGTTGGTAAACCACAGGTCGCCGGTTTCCGGGTGCCAGTCGAACCCTACACTGTTACGCACGCCTGTTGCATACACCTCAAACTCGGAGCCATCCAAGTTCATGCGGGAAATTGTGCCGAAGAAGACGGTCAGTTCGCACACGTTGCAGGGTGCGCCCACGGCAATGTACAATCTGTCGTCCGGGCCTTGTGCCATGTAGCGCCAGCCATGATGCGCTTCTTCTGGCAGAATATCCGTAACCACGACGGGTTCCGGCGGCGATTGCAGGTTTGCTTCAATGTCGTCATAGCGCAGCACACGCCCGATTTCGGCAACAAACAGGCTGCCATCAATCATCTCGATACCATTCGGGCTGTTGAGGCCGCTGGCAACAATGACCGCATCCTGTGCCTGTGCTGCTGCTGACGCATTCGGAATGGCGTAGATGCTGCCCTGCCCGCGCGTGCTGACGAATAGCGTGTCATTCTCAGTACGAATCATCGTCCGCGCACCGGGCAGGCCCTGTGCATAGAAGTTAATCGAAAAACCCGGCGGCAGCGTGATGTCTGTGATGGCACCACTGCCCTCTGCAAATGCAATGTTCACGGGGATGCGTCCGCGCAGGGTATAAAGCCCCGCACCGGCCAGTACCACCACCACGAGCGCGGAAATCAGGCTGATGCGCAGCCACCTGTTTTTGAACATAAGCGTTATCCTATCTATCTACCTGTGCGCATGGATTGTAGCCACAGCACGTTAGCAACGGGTTAAATTAGCAGGACGACCCCGGTGACGAACAGCACAGCCAGTATCGCCACATCAAAAACACGGGGTTCTACCCGCCGGACGAAAATGCGGCCCAACCATACACCCAGCGGCACAAATGGTGCTGCCCAGATCACCTCAAGAAAGGCATTCCACTGTAGTAGCCCGGTCTGGATGAAGAAGGGAAGTTTGACCATGTTCGTGATCGCAAAAAACAGCGCAAACACGGCCACAAACGTCTGTGGGGAGATGCGCTTGAGCAGCAGATAGGCGGCCAGCGGGGGTGCCCCGGCGTTTGCCAGTGCGGATGTGACACCGGCAGCCAGCCCTGCAATGTAGGCCACTGGTGATGGCGGATCGAAGTCGATGTTTTTGAGGCGATAGGCAACCAGCCGATAGGCCACGTACAGCAGCGTCAGCCAGCCGATGATCTGTCGCAGTGCCGTGTCAGATAGTTGGGCGAGTATATAGGCCCCGGCTACCGCCCCGACGACGCCAATCGGCAGCGTCAGCCAGATGACGCGATTGTCCCACTGTTTCCAGTATGCCCACACAGCGAAGGCATCCCCCACCAGCAGCAGCGGCAACAGAACTACAACGGCCTGCTGGATTGGCATAAATACCCCCAGCAGCGGTGCGCAAATCATGGCAATACCACTGAGGCCGCCTTTTGCGAACCCGATTACCAGACAGGAAAAAACCACAGCAAGGGCGAATAGAGCAGTCATCGGGTGTAGCGTACCTTTCCGGGGGTGTGTGGCGCTGTGGGCGGTCGGGGTAATCAGGTGTCCAGCAGGGCAGCTATGCGATCAATGATGACTTCCGCTACCTGTGCTTTTGTCTGCAATTCCATTGGCTCAGCGGCGTGTTCGTCACTCAGAATCGTAACGCGATTGGTATCGACTGCAAAGCCAGCATCTTTCGCTGTGATGTCGTTGGCGACCAGCATGTCCAGCCCCTTGCGCATCAGCTTGCTGCGAGCGTTTGCCATCAGGTTTTCGCTCTCTGCGGCGAAGCCCACCACCACCCGTGGATAGCCGTCGGTGTTACGCAGGGCTTTCACATCCATCAGAATGTCCGGGTTGCGCACCATTTCAACCGTTATACCATCGTCCATACTGTCGGATTTTTTGATCTTCTGCTCTGCAACCGTTGCGGGGCGGTAATCAGCAACCGCAGCAGCCATAACCAGAACGTCGGCATCTGTGGCTGCTGCCACCACAGCATCACGTAGTTCAACAGCCGTTGCCACAGGCACCACATCTGCACCGATCGGGGCTGGCAGGTTTGCGCTGGAAATTAACGTGACATCTGCACCAGCATCCAGCGCAGCCTGCGCGATTGCGTAGCCCTGCTTGCCGCTGCTGTGATTGGTAATGTAGCGTACCGGATCAAGGGGTTCGCGGGTGCCGCCTGCCGTTACGACGATCCGCCTCCCCGCCAGCACGCCATCCTGCCCCAGCAGCAGGCGCATGTGCCCTATCAGCGTGGGGGTATCTGGCAGGCGGCCCTGCCCCACCAATCCAGAGGCAAACCGTCCGGTATCTGGCTCCACAATATAGGCATCGCGCTGCCGCAGCGTGCGCAGGTTGCTGTACATTGCCGGGTGCTGGTACATGCTGCCGTCCATTGCCGGTGCCAGCAGCAAGGGCGCCTGCGTTGCCAGCGCTGTAATCGTCAGCAGATCGTCGGCCATGCCGGTTGCCAGCCGTGCAATCGTGTGCGCGGTTGCCGGTATCACCGCCAGCAGGTCTGCGCCCTCGCCCATGCCCACATGCGCAATATGAGTGGGAAGATCACCGGAAGACTCTGTCTCCCACAGATGCGTGTAGACAGCACGCCCGGTCACAGACTGGAACGTAAGGGGGGCCACAAACCGCTGTGCAGCCTCCGTCATAATCACGTCCACTTCTGCACCGGCCTGCGTCAGCTTGCTGGCAAGATCAACGGATTTGTAAACGGCGATACTGCCCGTGACGGCGAGAACGATACGTTTTCCAGAGAGCAGCGTCATAGTCGTTGGCCCTCACCGCAGGCGGTGGTCATACCATACGGGAACGTTGAGGGCACGCGCAATGTAGGCTCCGGTGGCCTGGAGTTCTGTGTGGATGTTGTCGTTCTGTAGTGGGACGATCTCTGAATGTCCGTTCCACTGTGATGTTTCGTCTGTGAACCGGACAGGCGCTGCTTCTTCCTGCTGGATAAGATAATAGTAGCCGCCATCCGTCAGGCGCAGGTTCAGTTCGCCATACTGCACAATGGGCTGTCCTTTTTCCTCGCCAACCACCTGGCTCACATAAACCGAGTCAATACTCTCACGCCCCATGCGCCAGCGTGGTTTGTCGCCTTCTTCCACACTACCCCATATCTGGTGGGTCTGCGGGTCTACGACAATGCGGCGGGGGGTGCTGCGCAGTCGATACATCGTGTAGATCACCAGACCGGCAAGAAATATAGCTGTGCCCAGCCCCAGATAGGGCAAAAATTCCGGGCGTGGTAGTGCAATATCGCTGAATAATGTGCCCAGAGAAAGAATAATGTATACCACGACCCAGAAGCTGTACCACACAATGCGCCGGATTTGCTCGTTGCGCCATGCATTGTCTCGCTCAAACGTCAGCCAGCCGTTGGGCTGCTTATCGAACGTCCAGCCCTGTACAGGCAACGGTAATGGCGGGAGTGGTATATTCAGCTTTACTTCCACCGGTTGCTGCTTGCGCAGCGGTATGATGTTGAAGGGTCGGTTAAGAACCTGCGCCAGCTTCTGCCCGGACTCTATTGCAATGTCCTGAAAAACATCCTGTTCCGGGTCGGGCCAGCGGGCCAGTTCACACCAGCGGCTGCCACGGGCATCGGCCAGTGGCTGCTGGAACAGTAGTCCGAGGTGCCATGCGTCATCGTCCTGGCTGAAGCCCAGCACCACCCGCTGGACGTACTGCGTCGATAACTCGCCACTGCGGGGCAGCCGATGGGTACGCGCGAAAGCGGTGGTGTAGCGCAGGGGTTCGCCGGGGGCGGCTTCCAGCAGCAGGCCGTCGCCCTGGATGTTGTCTACAAATTCTGTGTTGACGAGCATCTGCCAGCGGTCTGGCTGCGCGTTGATAATAAGATTATCAGCGGCAGAAATACGGTTCATATCGTGGTCTGGTTTCGCTTTTCCATTCGTGTGCCGTAGTCTACCGCGCATCCAATCGGTATACCAGCCACAGTCTAAACGTGTGTTTTCCAGCACGCCGTGGGATACTTCTCCCTTTACCCACACGATTGCTGCCTGCGTCCGGTCTGTTTTGCAGTAAAATATAAATCTGGAATTGCTCAGGCCATACGACAGAAGGATTGATTGACAATGATTCGCCCCTACATTGGTGTGGAGGGCCCGATTGGTGTTGGCAAAACAACCCTCTCCACCTACCTGAAGGACACGCTTAAAGCCGAACTGATGCTGGAAGTGTTTGAAGAAAATCCCTTTTTGAAGAAGTTTTACGAAGAACCCGAATGTTATGCCCTGCAAACGCAGCTTTTCTTCCTGATGAGCCGCTATCGGCAGCACGAAAAACTGCGCGACGATGGCAGTGTCCTCGTCAGCGATTATATTTTCGCTAAAAACGATCTGTTCGCCCTTTACACACTCAACGGCGCAGAGTTCACACTCTATCAGGAAATCAGCGACACGCTGGCAGCGCAGCTTGTGGTGCCCACGCTGGTGGTTTACCTGCGTGCCGACCTTGAAACGCTGATGGCACGCATCCACAAACGGGGGCGTGACTATGAACAGGGCCGGGACATGCGCGACTATATGGAGAAGCTGGTGCAGCAGTATGACAGCTTCTTCGCGGACTATACTCACACACCCGTGCTCACGCTGAACACAACCGATACGAATATCGTGGAGGATGTTGACGCACGGCACGATATTATCCAGCGCATCCGAACAGAGTTTGACAGTATTCTGGCAGACCAGCCCACCCAGACACCCCTGCTGTAGGGCATCCGTAATCAAAACCTCCATACCCTCCATATCCCCGCACATTGTTAGATTTTCTGGCAGCAGCATAAGATTTCTGCTAGAAACGTTGACTGTGGCGGGGTGCAGTGCTATATTTTGCGTGGAATTTAGCACTCTGCCTTGCAAACTGCTAAAAGTTTGTGAGACACTAACGTCGTTCGATCACTTATTGATCTCAACAGGAGGATTCTTAGATGGCAAACGTAAAACCCCTCGGTGATCGCGTACTGGTCAAGCCGCTTGACAAAGAGACGGAAACGTCCAGCGGGCTGCTGCTGCCAGAAACTGCCAAGGAAAAGCCGCAGGAAGGCGAAATTCTGGCAGTGGGCACTGGCAAGCGCGACGATGACGGCGACCGCATCGCCCTTGACGTAGAAGTTGGCAACCGCGTCATTTTCGCCAAGTACGCCGGTACCGAAATTAAGATGGACGGCGAAAAGCTGCTCATCATGAAGGAAAGCGACATTCTCGGCATTATCGAGTAGTTCCCCGAATCATAAGCCAATCACAAGAACACACCTTTAACGGAGGAAATTAACACATGGCAAAGCAACTCGTATTCCGCGAAGAAGCACGCGCTGGCCTGCAGCGCGGTGTAGATAAGCTGGCTAGCGCCGTCAGCACCACCCTCGGGCCGAAGGGCCGCAACGTTGCTCTGGACAAGAAGTTCGGCGCACCGACCGTCACCCACGATGGTGTAACTGTTGCCAAGGAAATTGAACTGGAAGACCCGTTCGAGAACATGGGCGCACAGCTCCTGAAGGAAGCTGCCACCAAGACCAACGACATTGCCGGTGACGGCACTACCACGGCTACTGTACTGGCGCAGGCTATCGTGAAGGAAGGCCTGAAGAACGTGGCTGCTGGCGCTAACCCGATGCTGCTGAAGCGTGGCATTATGGCTGCATCCGAAGCTGTAGCTGCCAACGTACTGGAGCAGGCCACCCCGATCAGCACCCGTGACGAGATTGCCAGCGTTGCCAGCGTATCTGCACAGGACGAGGAAATCGGCGGCCTGATTGCAGACGTGATGGACAAGGTGGGCAAGGACGGCGTTGTAACTGTAGAAGAGTCCAACAGCCTTGAGTTCGAAGTGGACTATGTAGAAGGTATGCAGTTCGACCGTGGCTACATCAGCCCGTACTTCGTGAACAACACGGAGACGATGGAAGCCGTCATGGAAGAGCCGTACATCCTCATCCACGACAAGAAGATCAGCGCTGCACAGGACATCGTTCCGGTATTGGAGAAGCTGATGCAGGTTGGCAAGCGCGAGATGGTCATCATCGCAGAAGATGTTGACGGCGAAGCACTCGCCACGATGGTACTGAACACCCTGCGCGGTGTATTCCGTGTACTGGCTGTGAAGGCACCCGGTTTTGGTGATCGCCGTAAGGCTATGCTGCGCGACATCGCCGTACTGACCGGCGGTACTGTCATCAGTGAGGAAACAGGCCGCACGCTGGAAAGCGTGACCGTACAGGATCTGGGCCGTGCGCAGAAGGTTGTTTCCACCAAGGAAGAAACCGTTGTTGTAGACGGCTCCGGTGAGGACAGCGCCATCCAGGGCCGCATCGCAGAAATCCGCAGCGAAATCGACCGCAGCACCAGCGACTATGACCGTGAGAAGTTGCAGGAGCGCCTCGCCAAGCTGAGTGGTGGTGTTGCTGTGATCCGTGTGGGTGCTGCTACCGAAACCGAACTGAAGGAAAAGAAGCACCGCGTGGAAGATGCCCTGAGCGCAACCCGTGCTGCTGTAGAAGAAGGCATCGTACCGGGTGGTGGTGTTACGCTGGTAAACGCAGCCGCTGCACTGGATGACCTGCTGAAGACCGATGAGATTAAGAGCGCACACGACGACATCCGCACGGGTGTTGTGATTATGCGTAAGGCGCTGGAAGTGCCGATGCGCAAGATTTCTGCTAATGCCGGTGAAGATGGTGCTGTCATCATCGAGAACGTGCGCCGCCTGCAGAAGAGCCGCAAGAACCACCGCGTTGGCTACAACGTACTCAGCAATGACTACGTGGACATGATCGAAGCTGGTGTTCCGGATCCGGCCAAGGTAACGCGCGGCGCAGTCGAGAATGCGGCTTCCATCGCCAGCATGATCCTGACCACCGAAGCCCTCATTACCGACATCCCCGAAGAAGGTGGCGGTATGCCGGGTGGCATGGACGGCATGGGTGGCATGGGCGGCATGATGTAATTCTGTCCCTCACTCGTTCTGAACAACTCAGAACAAAAAAGAGCCGCACAACGTTGTGCGGCTCTTTTGATTTAAGTCAATAGACGCTTCTGTTATTCGCTGGCGGAAGGTTCTTCGCTGGCAGCCGGAGCGTTTTCTTCACCGGCATCGGTTCCCCATCGCTGGGTAAAACCTACACGCCGTTTTTCTGGCTCCAGGTGGCTGATGCGCAGGCTGAGTTCGTCACCCTTTTTAACATAGGAGTGGGGTTCTTTCAAAGAACCATCGCCCATTTCGCTCAGGTGCAGCAAACCCTCCAGCCCGTCGTTTAACGCCACAAATGCACCAAAATCAACCACATTGGTGACTACACCGTCAACAAGCTGGCCTTCGTGATAGCTGGTCTGGGCACTGTCCCACGGATCCGGTAGCAGGCGCTTACGGCTGAGCGCGATACGGTTTGTATTGCGATCAAGGCTGAGAATGTAAACGTCGATTTTCTGGCCCACCTCGAGAATATCGCGCGGGTGGTCAACCCGGTGCCATGCCAGTTCGCTGACGTGGATCAGGCCGTCTGCGCCGCCGAGGTTTACGAATGCGCCGAAGTCGCGCAGGCCAGTGACGGTACCCGGTACCACATCGCCTTCCTGCAATTCGGAGAGCAACCGCGCCTTCTGCTTGGCACGCCACTCACGCTGTGCCTCGCGCTCACTGAAAATTAAACGGCGGCGATCCTGATCGACCTCGATGACTTTTACAGTCAATTCTTTGCCAATCAGGGCGTTCCATGCGTCGCGGCGGTCTGCGGAGTACCCGGCGGAGGTGAGATGCGAACTGGGGATGAATCCTTCAAGGCGGTTCCAGCGCACCAGAATACCGCCTCTGTTGTTGCCGTTCACGCGCACTTCAACCGGGTCTTCCGATTCAAGTAGCTTACGCGCCTTTTCCCAGTCATAGCGTTGGAGGCCCATGTTAATCGACACAACGAGGTTATCATCCCCATCGCGTGGGTTCATCACGTACACAGGGATCTCTTCACCAATCGTCAGGCTGTGGCGGAACTCATCATCCAGCCGCTCAAGATCTTGCGATGGGACAATGCCATCACGCTTGGCCCCCATATCCACAATAATTTCACGCTCATCAATCTGGAGGATGGTCGCAGTACGAATTTCACCGCGCTGTGGTGGCGCAAAGTGATAATCAAATGAAGACTCCAGCAAATCCTCGAAATTGAACTCTTCGTCCGGGTTGGGGGTAACTTCCACCATAGTTGGTCAGCGTCTCGCCAGTATGCCGAAAACGCCTCACTCCTTTCGCGTTCAGGGTGCAGCCGCTGTGAACCTCAGTCCCCCAGATTATAACAGAAAAGCCATCTCAACGCTCAACTTTTGCTATCTAAATCTTAGTTTACAACTGGATTCCCCGGCAGCAGGCCGCGTAAGCCCCGGTCAACCTCCCACGGATATACAATGAAGGCGTCCGTGACGGCACCGTAGAAGTCTGGTTCTGCCTGGCTAAAGCGTGACCGATATGGGTTATAGTGGAACACACAGGTAAACGGCGTGGCCCCGGCAGATTGAACCCGGCCCCGTACTGCTGTGCTGGTGCGGCCACTGCCCCACACATCATCCACAATCAGTGTGCGCCGCCCCTGCAACAGCGAGGACTCTGGAAATTGCAGGAACGTGGGCCATGTCATCACGCCTTTTGCCGTACTGGGGAAGTCTACGGCTGCCGTGAGCATGTGCTTGATGTTCAGGATTTCTGCCAGCATCCCCCCCGGTATTACCCCGCCGCGCGTAATTAACACCATTGCATCAAACGGCCCGGTGGTTTGCAACTGTGGGATCAATACATCAACCAGCTTATCCACATCCTCCCACGTCAATACCTCGTTCCTCTGGAATCCCTTCGGATTATCTACCATCTCTTGTATGCCCATTAACTTATCGGAATAAACACAAACAGCGCCGTACGTGCTGGCGCGTGCCATATTTTAAACGTTTCAGACAATTATGCCACTGCTACGGCGCATAGTCCTCGCAGATGATGACGATGGGGTTGCCGTGCAGCCGGGTCAGCACAACCGTGAGGCTGTTATCCCCCTTCAGCTTGAGCTTTGACTCAAGTTCCTCTGGCGTGATGGGGCTGCCGCGCTTTTTCACCGTGAGGGTGCCGATATTACGCTGCCTGAGGTAGGCTTTCAGCTTTTTGAGGTTGAAGGGCATCCAGTCCAGTATGCGCCATGAGCGTACCCACACGGAATCGGGTTTGCATTCCGTGGTGAAGTAGGCAATGGTGGGGTCAAGCATTGCGCCGCCAAGCTGATTCGCAAGAGTAGAAACCATCGTTGCACGGATGATAGAGGGATCTGGTTCATTCAACCAGCCACATGGTTCGCTGAATTTCACCTCGGTGTTGTTTTTTTCTGTCCAGTACTGGCTCGTATGCATGTGATGAATTACACCATCGTGGCCTAATAGTGTTGCAATTCGCCATGGCTCACCACAACGTACCCACAGTACAGCTTCTTTCAGTTCTCTCTGCACCGATATAAATTCGACCTGTGAGTATCCGATCTCTGGCCGCGTAAGATAATCAATTCCCGGTGCGACCTTGATCGCAATTTGCACCAGCTCATTCCACTTATGTATTGTTGATAGGGGCGGTAAATACTTTTCTGGATCGTAG
>JBCCQC010000056.1:0-12296 GCA_039024535.1 Chloroflexota bacterium | reverse complement strand
TGAATTGCTCATCGGACTGCATAGCCACCTCCAATCAAAAAGCGGGATGCACCACAAACCGGCACATCCTGCTCTATCTCACAGCAAAAAGTTAACGGCTAACAGCCACCACACTACAGCCCGTTGGCCTGCTCAATGGCCGCACGGATGACGGTATAAGATGGGCCACCGCGTTCTGCACCGGGGATAGCCTGAAGTGGGCCGTCATTGTAGCGCACGCGCATACCCGGCGTACCGCTTACGCCAGCCTGCTGGCCCAGGGTCGCGTCCACAACCCACTGTTCCGCGTCAGACGCACAGTTCAGCAGTTCACCGTAGCTCACATTAACCTGGTTGGCAAACTCCTGCGAGGAAGTCTGGTTCCAGCCACGGCTGGTCATGTTAAACATAATGTCGTGCGCCACCCAGAAGTTCGCGCCCTGCTCTACCGAGCACTCAATCAGTGCGAAGTTAAAGCCCTGCCGGTCTACCGACGGGAACATACGGAACTCAAATTTCGCCTCGCCCGTGAGCACGTGGTTTTCAATTACCTGTGCGATGGTGCTGGTATACGTCTGGCAGTGTGGGCACTGGAAGTCTGCGAACTCTACAATGGTGATCGGGGCTGCCGGGTCGCCCAGTACCGGGGCACCATCCTCGGTGAAGGTCTGCGGGATCGTATCATAGTCAAACTTGGCACCGCCACGCGCATCCGTGGTGCTGATGACGATAGCAACAATACCGATCACAACGGCCACGGCAATAATCCCGCCGAAAAGCAGCGTGCGCTGCTGGCTAGCACTCTTTACCTGTCCTGCCATTTTGTATACTCCATTAAAATTTATCTGAGGGTTACGACACGCAATACTCTAGTCGAAAACACCGCCGGGAACAATACATCTTCACAGAATTAAGACATTACTTAACAAAGGGTAGCATCCACGGCACACGCTGCTGATACTCGCGGTACGGCTCGCCAAACAGTTCGAGCATGGTGCGTTCTTCAAACAGAGAGCCGACCAGAAAATATACCGTCGCCAGCACCACAAACACCAGCCACGATGCACTCATG
This sequence comes from Chloroflexota bacterium, assembly GCA_039024535.1. Taxonomy (GTDB): domain Bacteria; phylum Chloroflexota; class Anaerolineae; order Aggregatilineales; family Phototrophicaceae; genus DAOTTY01. The sequence goes on along the minus strand of JBCCQC010000056.1, from coordinate 11,245 downwards.
GATGGCGTGAACCACAGCACCAGTATGGAAAAGAAATACAGCGGGTGCCGCACCAGCCCATAAACGCCACTCGTGGTCAGTGGTTCGTCCGGCAGCGGGAGTGGGTCGCCGTTCAGGTGGGCCATCACCTGCTTTGTGCCGAGGAAGCGCCCACCATCAATCTGTACCAGCGATGCCACCAGCCCCACCATGCCAATTAGCTGCACCACGCGCACCACTACAACCCACACACCTGTCAGGTTCCACACGTCCGGGCCGGGGTACAGCGTCAGCACGACGAAAATAGGCGCAAACGTGATGACCGAAAGGGCGTTATAGCCCAGCCGGTAAAACGCCTCATAAGCGCGGTCGCCCATCGCACGGCGGATATGGGACTTTACCGCAAGCCGCGCTAAAATACTGTGCAGAACAGCGAAATTTACTGTGAACAGTACAACTGAAATAAATGCCATGTTCATTGAACCCTGAAAGGTAACATCATGCGAGCTGTGGACATTATTGCAGCCAAACGCGACGGTCAACAACTGACCGAAGAACAGATCAACCAGTTTATTGCAGCCTACACCCACGGCGAACTGCCAGACTACCAGGCCTCTGCGTTTTTGATGGCCGTTTACCTGAACGGTATGACGCGGGAAGAAACCCTTCATCTTACGATGGCGCTGGTGGATTCGGGGGATCGCATTGATCTAACCGCGATTACTGACTACGCCGTAGATAAACACTCGTCCGGCGGGGTTGGCGATAAAACGACGCTGGTGGTGCTGCCACTGGTGGCTGCAATGGGCGTGCCGGTTGCCAAAATGAGTGGACGCGGCCTCGGTTTTACCGGTGGCACGCTGGATAAGATGGAATCGATCAAAGGGTTTAACGTCCGCCTGACGCCACAGCAATTTACAGAGCAGGCGCAGCACATCGGGCTGGTGCTGGCCGGGCAAACCGGAGACCTCGCCCCCGCAGATGGCAAACTTTATGCCCTGCGCGATGTAACGGCAACCGTTTCCAGTTTGCCGCTCATTGCCAGCAGTATCATGAGCAAAAAAATTGCTGGCGGGGCGCGGGGCATCGTGCTGGATGTGAAAACTGGCTCCGGGGCTTTTATGCAGACGGTTGACGCAGCGAGTGAACTGGCACAGATCATGGTCGGCATTGGCAAAGACAGTGGCCGTGATGTAGTTGCGCTCATCAGCGATATGAACCAGCCGCTGGGCAATGCGGTAGGCAACGCGCTGGAGCTAAAAGAAGCGCTGACGACGCTCAATGGCAGTGGGCCGCTAGATTTCCGCGCACACTGTATCGAGGTGGCAATGCATATGGTGATGCTGGCGGGGCGCGGTGAAAAGTGGACGGATCCGGGTGAGGTTCGGCAGCAGCTTGCGGATATACTTGAGAGTGGCCGTGCATTTGTGAAGTTCCGGGATATGGTGCTGGCCCAGGGCGGTGATATGAACATGATTGACAATGCAGATATGTTACCCCACGCGCCGGTAGAACACGTGATGCGCAGTGACCGAACCGGGTACATATCAAAAGTCGCTGCCGATGTGATCGGGCTTGCAGCGATGCGGCTGGGGGCTGGACGTGAGCGCAAAGAAGACCCGGTAAACCATGCGGTAGGGCTTACGGTGCATGTGCGCGTGGGTGATGAAGTCACGACGACCACCCCACTGATTACCATTCATGCCGAAACGGTGGAGCAGGTAACACCGTGCCTGAAGGCTCTCAAGGAGGCCATAGACTACAGCGATACGCCCGTAGAGCCCCTGCCACTGTTCTATGACGTGATTCGTTCCTGATTATATCAGGACGCAGGCTGCTACTCCCGTATGGTCAGGCTACCGTCTGCCGTGTAGGTATATACATACTGCTGGCTCGCAAACGTCGAGCTGGTGTTCTCACCGTTCATCGTCATGAGAGCATGTTGTGTGGCAACATAAGTCTGCTGCGCGATGGGGAGTGGCTCAGGCACAAACTGATCGAAGTTCACATACTGTTCTCGAAAAGCCGCGTCAACCGGCGGCGCGGTGACTTCTATCGTCACGAGGGTGGGATCTTCCGTTAGCAGCGCGAATGAAGGCAGCAGGCACACACTACCACAGGTAAACGGCTCGTCCCGCGCTGCCAGCGCTACGATGCTTTCGTCTTCCCACTCACCGACCACAAGAGCCGGTTTTTCCAGCAGGTCGATAACACGCTCATCAGCCGAATGTGGCCCGAGCACCAGTACCATTTTCACCAGCGGGTCGTTGTTGAGCGCAGCAGCGCGATCCACAGCAGTTGCCCCACTGCCACCATCATCCACCGCCAGCAGTTCGAGGTCAATGCGCCCGGTTTCGGCAATTGCCATACGTGCCGCATACAATGCCTGATAGCCCACCTCACGATAGCGCCCCTCAAACGGGGCCAGCAGTGCAATCCGGGTCATGGGTGATGTCTGGCGCACTGCACAACCGCTGAGAAATAGGAGTGCTATTGCGAACGCAAATGCAGGCACGTAGTCCCTCGTGTCCGAACATCGAACAGGCGACCTTCGTATCATCCACCGCACCCATTTTGCAGATGATCTTCGTAGGTTTTTGCAAATTCGTGGTAGCCACTCCGGTCACAGGCGGCCCGGAAAAACAGGAACTCGGTTTCCTGCGGATATATCGCTGCTGTAATCGACTCAATCCCCGCGCTGGCAATCGGCCCAGGCGGTAGCCCCTCGTTGATGTAGGTGTTGTACGGCGAAATCACGCCAGTATAGTCTGCACGGGTAATATTTGACCACCAGCGCCCCCGCGTGCCATTGAGCGCGTACTGTACAGTCGGGTCAGCACCCAGCGTCATACCCTCCACCAGCCGGTTACGATACACACTCATAATCAACGGGAATTCCTCGTTGTGGACGGCTTCGCGCTCTGCAATGGAGGCCAGCGTCACCGCCTCAAAAATGCTCAAGTCCTGTTCCAGCGCATCATTCACCATCTGGATGGTTACGTGCTCCCGGAAGGTTTGCAGCAGCGTATCTCGCAGTTCAAGGGCCGTGATTCCCGGCGGCAGTACATAGGTATCCGGGTATAGAAAGCCTTCCAGTGACGCGCCATCTGGCAAACCCACATATGCCGCAAAATCCTGCGGAACATCCGCGCCTCGCTGCACTGTTGCCATGAACTCATCGCCGGTAAAGCCAAATAATCCGCTCTGGTCAATCGAAGCGGCGACTTCTTCCATGCGCCAGCCTTCCAGAATACGGAAGGGAAGCTGACTGCTGTTGCTATCCGTGAGCGCAATAGCTATTTCCGGGATGGTCATGCTGTTGGTGAGGAAGTACGTCCCGGCTTCCAGTTCGGTGGCAATGTCATTGGCAATGGTGTAGTTCACAAATAGCTCGGCATCGGTTATCAGGCCATTGCCGAACAAATTGCTGGCGATGCCAATTGTTGACGTGCCCGGTTCCACGGTAAAACGCACCGGAGTATCTGCATTACCGGCAGGGGTGTTGAGTTCGTCACTCCGCACACGGATAGAAAGTTCAGCCATGCCGGTTCGGGAGGCCGTCAGCGGGTCGTCGCCCGTGATGATGAAAATCGCGGCAATGCAGGCTACCGCGCTGAACGCCGTCAGAAAAAACAATATCGCCAGTCCCTGAATCAGTCGGCGCATAGATGTCCTCAGTTGATTGTCCTGTCACTCACGGATTGTACACACGCCCCCGAATTTCTGTAGTGTATCTCTTAGGCGTATGCATAGCGTCAGCTTCCATGCGGTGTTGCCAGCCCATCCGATAGCGCGTTGATGTAGCTCTGTAAAATGATACGCGCAGCCAGATCATCAATCGGGTCACCCTGTTTGCGGCGCAGTTCCTTTGCCATTTCGAGCGCATCTGCACTGGAAAGCACCTCGTCCCACAGTTTAATGGGCAGAGTCGTAGCCTCACGGAGTTCCTTCACCCACTGCAACACAATTGTGGACTGCTTCGGGTTGCGCTCATCCGTCGGAATGCCAATTACCAGCCCGACAGCGTTCTGTTCACGCGCAATGCGGTTGATTTCCGTGAACGTGTCGTCGTTGTTCGGGATAATGTCTAACTCCCGTGCGCTGATGCCCAGCGCATCACTGATCGCCAGCCCGATTCGCACGGTACCGTGGTCAATGCCCAGCAAGCGCCCGATCATGTCGCCTCCTCTAACTGTATCTGTATGCGGAAGGGCAGCACCGGCATCCGGCGCATCCACGCCGGGGAAATGTTAATCTGCGGGACGGTGCCCTGCTGCATGTTGATCTCGCTGATGACGTAGCCCAGTGCCTCAGAAATAGGTCTGGCGGCAATCTCCTGCCGGATGCTGTCGATCTCTACCGGCTCCGTAACAGTCGCATTCACCGTCAGGTCGAACGCGATGCCGTTTTCTGCCGGTTGCACCCCTGTCCCACGCTGGTACTCAATCGAATCCGGGTCAATCACCCGTCCACGCGGAATCCCACGACTGAGGCTGGCAAACGCGACCTGCCGCCCGTGTGTTTCATCTACGGCTGCGGCTTCTACCACCGCCCGCATCTCCAGCGATACTGTATCCGCTACCTCTCCGACGGTCGCGCTGTAGGTTTTCCAGTCGTCGCGTTCTTCCACAATCCTCAGCGTATCCAGAATGATAAACTGCGATTCACTCAGCAGCGGCTGCATCTCGGTAAACGCCTGTGACTGGATTTGCTGCCGAATCATAGACTCAAGCCGGGTAACGTCACTGTCACTCACGGCAAGCGCCGTCTGGCTGGCCCCGCCGGATGTGGGCTGCACGTTGCGTACTTCAATGTCTCCGGCCAGTGGCCCCACCACGGTGTTGATCTGCCCTTCGGTCACGTTGCCAACCGGCCCGGCAAAGTCCTGCAATGCCTCAATCGCAATTTCAATCTGTTGTCCGGCTCCGGCATTCACAGTTGCAGTTTCCACCGTGCGGAACTGGATTGGCTCTCCGGCACTGGTACTGACCACCGTCCCTTCCGGGATTTCGACGGCGGCCCCGGTGCGGTTCAAAAACACGGCGCTTCCCCCCGCACGTGAATCCGACAGAGATTGCACGCCGGTCGTTTCAATCGTGCCGTTTTGCACCGCTTCCACCCGCAAAATCGTCATCGGAACCAGCGCCTGCTCAATATTAATGTCAGTTACACCGGGGGAGGCGGTAATCACCACGGTGGTTTCTATCGGGTCACTGGCCGGGGTGAGTATCACAGTCGCCGTCGGGAAAACAATGTAGGCCACCCCTGCAACCAGTCCAACCAGTGCCAGTGTCACGCCCAGCCGAACCAGCGTTTGCCGCAGCGGATTTATTTCCTGTGGAGCCCTCACGCGGCTGGCAACGTCCTGGAGTTCTTCAGGTTCTGGCTCAGACTCCGGTTTCTGGTCGCGCACGGTGAACACCTTGCTGCGAGCACGTTTCCAGCGTTTGATTTCGCTCTCGCCAATGGTTTCAAACGTGCTGATGTTCAGTTCGGCGGCGTTTTTCGCTACCTGCGGGTCATGCGTCACCAGTGCCAGCCGCACGGCACGCCGCATGGCCTCTCGCTGGATCAGCACCAGATCCAGTTTGCGGCGCAGCACGGTGCCGTCTTCCGGCCACACGAGCAGCACCCGCTTGCCACGCACAAAAGACAACCGATCCCGTACTGAGGTGGCGTCCTCGTCCGGTTCAAGCTGCATCAGGTAGGGGCGCTCACTCATCCGCACCCTCACACTGTCCGTAGGGGCGAGGCCATGCCTCGCCCACCGTGTGTTGGTTTGTTCTAACCACTGTAGCTATCAGTGATAATGTCCTTTGCCAGATTCAGTGCCTCCGGGAGTTTTGTGGCGTCCTTGCCGCCAGCCTGCGCCATATTCGGCTTGCCGCCGCCGCCGCCGCCAACAGCTTTTGCTACCTCGCGGACGATATTACCGGCGTGCAGCCCCTTTTTCGTCAGGTCGTCGCTCACGCTCACCATGACCAGTGGCTTATCATCCACCACGCTGCCGAGTACCACCACGCCGCTGTCTACTTCGTTGCGGAACCAGTCCGCCATTTCACGCAGCGTGTTCATCGGCACCCCACTGAACTGTGATACCAGCCCCGGCACACCACCAATATCATCAAGGCTCTGCATGGACTCGCGGAAGCGAATCTGTGCCAGTTCGCGCTGGAGTTTATCAACTTCGCGGCGGCTGTCGGCCAGTTCACTCTGTAGCGCACTCACACGGCTGCTTACATCGTCCGGGGTGGTGCCCAGCGTGCGGGCCACGTCGCTCAGCTTATCAATCTGCGCCTGTGCGTACTGCAACGCTGTCTCACCCGTCACAGCTTCAATACGGCGCACGCCAGCGCTGCTGCTGCCCTCGCTGGTGATAATCAGCGAGCCAATTTCAGATGTTTCGCGCACATGCACACCACCGCATAGTTCATAGCTGTAACGGTTTTCAGCGGTGCCGTCGTCGATGCGAATGGTACGCACCTCGTCGCCGTACTTCTCACCGAACAGGGCCATTGCGCCATCTTCCACCGCATCGTTATAGGGCAGTGTCTTTGCGGTTACGTCGTAGTTGCGCAGAATAATGTCGTTGATCTCGTTCTGGATGGTGCGGATTTCGTCTGGCGTGACCTTCTCATCATGCACAAAGTCAAAGCGTAGGCGTTCCGGGGCCACCAGCGACCCGCGCTGTTCTACATGCGTGCCCAGATTATTGCGCAGTGCCGCGTGCAGCAGATGCGTGCCCGTGTGGTTACGGGTCACGGCTTTGCGCCGCATGTCATCGACTTTTGCAAACACACTGCCCTCAGCGGTCGGGGCACCTTCTACCACTTCGCCGTGATGCACGACCAGCCCGGTGACAGGTTTGCTCATGCGCTCAACTTCCACAATCCAGCCGTCGCCTTCAATGGTGCCGGTGTCGCTCACCTGACCACCACTTTCCACGTAGAAGTGGGTTTCCTTCAGCACAATCTCAACTTTATCGCCCACAATGGCCGTTTTCACCGGCACACCGTTCTGCGTGAGGCTGACCATATCGGTGTGAACGAGCGTGGGGCCGTAGGGTTCATAGTCCACGCCTGCATCCGGGAGTTTGCCGTCGGCTTTCAGGCTGTCCAGCAGATCGCTATACGCTTCCACGGACTCAATCACGCCCATGGCCTGACCTGCACCACTGTCCAGCGCGTGCTGTTCTTCGGCGCGTTCATAGCCGTCCATATCTACAGTAAAGCCGCGTTCCTCAGCAATGTCGCGTGTCGCCTGGATTGGCAGGCCGAGTGTGGCCTTGAGGAAGAATGCATCCTCGCCGCTGAGTACCTTATCTTCGGACGCTTCCAGTGCCGCCAGCATCGCCTCAAGTTCGGTCATACCGCGATCCAGCGTGCGCCGGAACATTTCCTCTTCTTTTGTGATCGCCTTCTTGATTGCGTCAGCTTTATCGACCAGTTCCGTGTAGTGGCCGCCCATGATCTCAATCACAGCGTCAGCAACATCTGCCAGAAATGGCTTTTCGAAGCCGAGTTTCTGCCCGAAGCGTGCCGCACGCCGGATCACCAGGCGACATACCGAGTCACGGCCTTTTGCGCCGGGCACTACACCATCTGCAATCAGAAACACGGCTGCGCGTACATGGTCGGCAATCACGCGGTAGGGGACGTAGTTTTCCTGTGCTTCTGCTTCCGTCTGCCCCGCCATGATGCGCGTTTTCTCGATAATCGGCGTGAACAGGTCGGTTTCATAGTTGGCGGTTACACCTTGCAACACACTCACGATACGCTCAAGACCCATGCCGGTATCGACACATGGGGCAGGCAGCGGGTCATCATAGTCGCCGGTATGCGTGGGGTCTGCCTGCATACGGTTATACTGCATAAACACCAGGTTCCAGACTTCAAGGAACCGGCCATCATCGTCTTCCAGTGATTTGACGATGCCGTCTGCGCCCAGTTCCGGGGTTTTATCCCAGTGAATTTCTGTACAGGGGCCGCAGGGGCCAGTTTCTGCCATCTGCCAGAAGTTGTCCTTCGGGCCAAGCCGCGCAATACGGTTCTCCGGCACGCCGATTTCCTTCGTCCACAGGTCGTAGCTCTCGTCGTCCTTCTCGTAGATCGTTACGGCGAGGCGGTCTTCTGGCAGTCCATAGACTTTCGTCAGCACGTCCCACGCAAAATGCATCGCCTCCAGCTTGAAGTAATCGCCAAAACTGAAGTTCCCCAGCATCTCAAAAAATGTATGGTGGCGCGGCGATGGCCCCACTTCGTCGAGGTCATTATGCTTACCCCCGGCACGCATCACCTTCTGTGAGGTCGTCGCACGGTTGTAGTTGCGTTTATCTGTGCCGAGGAACACATCCTTAAATTGCACCATCCCGGCGTTCGTAAACAGCAGCGTCGGGTCGTTGGCCGGTACCAGCGATGACGACGTTATCTCTTTGTGCTTCATTTCTGCGAAATAATCCAGGAAAGCCCTGCGAGCTTCCGAACTTGTCATTTTTTTCATAAGGCGCTTTTGTCCTTCGGGTTATCTGAGTGGCTACCGTACCGTAGATTATAGAAACTCAGCAACATATGAACAGGGGGCAGGTTGTCATCTTGCCGGTAAACATCGCCGCCGCCTCATGTACAATACACAGCACTCAGGAACCCGCGACGATCACGAAAGGTATACGATGACAGCAACAGAAAAAGCGTCCATTGATGAACAGGTCGAAGTGCTCATGGCTGGCACTGCCTACGGCGACCCGCAAACGAAAGCCAGCATGACGAAAGAACTGCGCGAACGGCTCATCGAGGCAGAAAAAGAGGGCCGTGCGCTGCGCGTTTACTGCGGCTACGACCCGCGCACATCTGACCTGCACCTCGGCCACACCATCACCATGCGTAAGCTGCGCCAGTTTCAGGATTTCGGCCATGATGTGACCTTTCTCGTGGGCACCTTTACCAGCCTCATCGGTGACCCATCCGACAAGGAGAAGGCGCGTGAGCAGTTAACAGCAGAGCAGGTAGACGAAAATGCCCGCACCTACGCAGAGCAGGCCTTCAAAATCCTGGACGAGAGCAAAACCCGCGTCCGCCGCAACGACGAGTGGCTGTCTCCGCTGGATTTTGCCGATATTATCCGCCTTGCCAGCAATTTCACGGTGCAGCAGTTCCTCACTCGCCAGAACTTCAGCAAGCGTATTGATACCGGCCAGCCGATTTTCCTGCACGAGTTCTTTTACGCGCTGATGCAGGCTTACGACGCCGTTGCCCAGGAAGCCGATGTGCAGGTAGGTGGCCAGGACCAGCTATTTAACATTCTGGTAGCCGGACGAGATTTACAGAAGGGCCTGAACCAGAAACCGCAAATTGCCATCATCATGGGCGAATCGCTCCCCGGCACAGACGGCGACATGAAGATGAGCAAGAGCCAGGGCAATCACATCCCGCTGCTGGGTGAACCGTATGATATGTTTGGCAAGGTGATGGCTGTGCCCGACCGCGCTATGCATCTATTCCACAAGTTATTGCTCGGATGGACACCGTCACAGCTTGAGCAGCTTGAGAAAGATATGCAATCTAGCCCGATGGAAGCCAAATTTAATCTGGCTCATGAGATCGTCAGCATCTTTCACAGTCCAGAAGATGCGACAGCATCGCGTGAACGGTGGGATCAGATCTACAGTGGTGACGGCATCCCGGAGGATATTGATGAGGCCGCGCTGGACGGTGATGAAGAGCGTCTGGTGCAGTTGCTCAAGCGCCTGAACCTGGTGAACAGCGGCAGAGAGGCCAAGCAGTTGATGGCTCAGGGTGGCATCCAGGTAGACCAGACGCCTGTAGAAGACAGCAGCACGATCATCACAGCGGATATGCTGCCGGTGGTGGTGCAGGTGGGCAAGCGCAAGTTCGTCAAACTCGTCAAGTAACCCGGTAACTGTAGAGGTGCAGGCCATGCCTCGCCCGCAGTGTGTGGTAAGTTAAAAAGAGCGTCCGTAGTGGGCGCTCTCTTCTGTTACCTTACTGTCGCCGGTTGGCGTTAGTTCATCGCGTCGGAAATTTCCGCAGCGGAAAGCGTGCTGATGAACAGGTCGAGGTCGTCAACCGTGTTAATCGCCGCGATAAAGTAGCTGCTGCCCGGTTCCAGGTTAAAACCGTCGGCACTCAGGAACACCGTTTCCGGGTCTTCATTGGCCGTCACAGCAAGGTCGTAAGCACCCGCCAGCACGGTGAACGTCGAAGCACCATCGTTGTCACCAAACGTGCCGGGGAAGGCCAGCGTCTGCACGAACGGTTCTTCGTTCACCAGTACATCTACTGGCGGCGCACCGGGCGATGCATGGAAGACAGTGAAGCGTGCCTGTCCGGTCGGGATTTCGCTGAAGTCTTCGACCAGAACCTGTGCGGTCAGTGTCTCATCGCTCACCAGGCCAATAGCAGCAACCGTGTACCACTCGCCACCGTCCACCGTCACATCTAACGGGCCAATCACGGCGTCGTCAATGGATGTGCCTGCCGGGGCCACGGCAATGCTATAAGTGCCAGCCGGTACCGTCACGAAAGAGGACAGGGCCGGGTATTCCACACCGGCAAACCCACTCACTTCGCCGTCAATGTACACATCAACTGCCGGGGCATCTTCAGAGAGGTGCGCGACGCGGATGTGTGCGTCATCGCCCATCATGTCGTCTTCGGCCATCATGTCACCACCAACGTCTGCCGGGTTTGTAGAGACGAAAACGAGCTCCGGCTCGGTTGCCACACCAGCAGCAGCGATGAAGATATTGCGGCGCTCGGTCAGTGCAGTTTCTGGCAGGTCAAACACAACAGCTTCCGGGCTGTCGGTCAGCACAACCTGCAGGTCATAGGTGCCAGCCAGCAGGCCATCCAGCGTGGCGAGGCCGTCGCTACCTTCCTGGGAACCCGGATAGGCCAGGCCAGCAATCAGTACGTTCTCTTCGTCAGCAATCAGGCTCACCGGTTCTGCGTTCGGGATCGCGTGGAAGACGGTTACACGGGTTTCACCCAGTGTGATTTCGCTGTAGTCTTCTTCAATGACCTGTGCCGTCAGGGTTTCATCACCCGCAAGGCCGATGGCAGCAACCGTAAACCAGCCGTCAGCTTCCAGTGCAAGGTCAACCGGACCGATCACAGCATCATCAATAGTGGTGCCAGCCGGGGCCACAGCCACGCTGTAGGTAGCCGGGGGAACCAGCATCCAGTCAGAAATGACACCGAACGGCACACCCGTCAGGGCTGCTTCGCCGTCAATGTACACATCAACTGCC
>JBCCQC010000055.1:0-12475 GCA_039024535.1 Chloroflexota bacterium | reverse complement strand
GTGTGCTCATCACATAGCTGCGCGGCACACTGGTCGGTTCGGCTGGCTCCGGTGAGAGTGGCTGGAAGTGCAGCGCCATGCCCGTAGCGTTTTCGAACGAGGTATTGTGCAGGTCATCGTAGCGTTGCAGGTGCTCCCGGAGCGAAGCCTGCATCTGTGTGCGCTCTGCATCGGTAAAGCTGAGGCCCATCAACTGCTCGGCAGCGGCGAGCAGGTCGGACAGGTTTTGCGAGTCGGCATTTTCTGACATGGTGTGGCTCTTTCTACTGATTACGGGGTGAAATAGAGTGTAAAGCGGCAGGCGGGTAAAATAATTTCAGTAATTTGTGAAATTTCGGACATTTCTAACAAAAAAGTGCTGGTGATTTTACATAGTTTTTATTTTTTTCACTGGCTTCTCATCTCGTCGGGTTGGAAATGACGTTTGCTGATGTTATTTTACAAAGGCTTATATATCTGGTTAAATCTTTGTGAAGGGTACGCCACGATGCACGACCGTTATAAGAAACTGTTTGATCGGCTCACGGGTGCGCAGAAAAAACTTGTTGAAGACGAGTACAAACGCGCCTATGACTTCGACCCGAAAGACCCGCTGTTTGGCCTCAGTAAGTCCGAAATCGGTGGCCCCACCCTCAGCCGACGCACCGTTTTGCGCCTGCTGGCTGCATCCGGTATGGCACTCAGCGCAGGCCCATTGATGAAAGCTGCCGGACTTGTACCGGAATCACAGGTGCGCCGCGCCCGTGCGCAGGATGGCCCGCTGGAAATTACCGCAGGATGGGCTGGCACTGCCGACATTGCCACACTTGACCCGGCACAGATCAACCAGGTATTGCAGTTCCAGGTTGCCTCCAACGTACTTAGCGGCCTCACACACATCAACCCGGATCTGGTGGCTGAGGGCGACCTGGCCGTGGACTGGACGGTTTCTGACGATGGGCTGGAGTGGACGTTCAACCTGCGCGAAGGCGTAACCTTCCACAACGGCGATCCATTCACCAGCGCAGATGTGCTGTACACCTACAACCGCTCCAACGACCCCGAACAGTCAATCCAGGTGGGCACACTGGCAAACATTGCAGAAGTCAACGCTGTAGATGACTTCACTGTACAGATTATTCTGTCAAACCCGCAGGCCTCTCTGCTGGTGAAAACACTGGAACGCGCCAGTGGCCGTGCCATGACTATTGTGAACCAGCGTGCGCTGGAAGAAAACGGCCCCTCCGAATACGGCCTCATCCCGATTGGTACCGGCCCGTTCCGCGTAACAGAGCATCAACTGGGGCAGGGCGTGGTAATGGAGAAATTTGAGGACTATTACGACCCGGAGCGCCCGATTCTCGACAAGGTGACAATTATCCCGATTCCAGAGCCAGAGCCGCTGGCCGCTGCGCTGGAAACCGGTGATGTTCAGATTACTGGCGGCAACCCGCTGGCCGCTGAACTGATCGACCGCTTCCTGGCGAATCCGGAACTGACCGTTTCCGAAATTGCTGGCCCCGGCTTCCAGAGCATGTTCATTAACCCGTGGCGGGAGCCGTTCGAGGTGCCGGACTTCAACAAGCCAGTAGAAGAACTGAAGCAGGAACCGGGCTTCATGGTGCGCCTTGCTATGGCAAAGGCTTTCGACCGTGACCTGTTCATCAACCGTGCGCTGTTTGGCCGTGGCCGCCCCGCATTCGGGACGATTAACCCGGCAATGGCGTTCTTCTTCGACACTGGCATTAACGACACCAGCGAGCAGACATTCGACGTAGAAGCTGCCCGTCAACTCCTGGTCGATGCAGGTTTCCCCGGTGGTGAGGGCATTCGCCCGCTGCAACTGCTGGTGACACCGGCTGGCCGTCGTGAGGGCGAAGTGATCGCCAACATGTATGCAGAGAATCTCGGTATCACCATCGAACTGGACGTAAAGGACTTTACGGTACTCATCGAAGAGCAGAACTCGATGAACTTCGACCTGTGCCGCCTGGGTAGCGGTGGTGACTTTGACCCGGATGACGCGATTCTGGACTGGATGGTCACAACCTCCCGCTTTAACGGCCCGACCCGTGACACCGACATGATGCCGTTCGGCTTCTTCTCTGATGAGCGCGTGGATGAACTGTCCGAAGAACAGGCCACGATTGCCGACCCGGAAGCACGCCGTGCGCTGGTACAGGAAGCCAACCAGATTACGTCCGACAAGGTTGCAACCATCTTCACGCACCACCCGCTGGATATTCTGGTGTGGCGTGAGGAAATTATCTTCCCGGATGAAAGCCGCATCCCCGGCCTCGTTGACCTCGACCGCGTGTCGTTCAGCTAAGAGCATTCTCGGAAAACAGATCACTGTGCGCGGGCATGGCACACCATGCCACTACCGCATACCCAACCAGGGTGGGCTGCGTGCCTGCCCATCACTCTCAACACGTTGTTCTCGCAGGGCGAATCTTCGGATTCGTTCTGCTGCGTTAAACTGCTGATGATATGAAAGACGCAATGCACTATGAAACGATATATTTTTAGCAGGGTTTTGCAATCGCTGCTGGTGGTGTGGCTGGTGGGCACACTGGTGTTCTTTATGCTGCGGGCTATCCCCGGTGACCCGGTAGCGGCAATGCTGGCCGATGTTGACCCCTCTGTGGCGGAGCAGGTAAGGGCACGGCTTGGGCTGGATCAACCGCTGATTGTGCAGTACTTCTACTGGGCACGCAACACGTTACAGGGCGACCTTGGCCGCTCCCTGTATGGCAGCAATCAATCGGTTAACCAGCTCATTGCCGAAGCTGTCCCGCGCACTGTCTCGCTGTCCATTGTGGCGTTCGTGATCTCGTTCACGCTGGGTATTACGGCGGGGGTGGTCTCGGCTATTCGCAAAGGTACTGCTTTAGATCATGGCCTGACGTTTACGGCGTTTATCGGCATCAGTATGCCGGATTTCTGGCTGGGCATCATGTTGATTATCATATTTGGCACAACGCTGCGCTGGCTGCCCGTTATTGGCTATGAGCCTATATCGGAGGGTTTCTGGCCGTGGCTCTCGCATTTGATAATGCCAGCACTGGCGGCGGGATTGCCATTTTCTGCGACGCTGGCGCGTATCACGCGATCTTCCATGCTTGGCGTGTTAAAAGAAGACTATATCCGCACCGCCTACAGCAAGGGCCTGGGTGAGCGCATGGTCATCACCCGCCACGCTATGCGTAATGCGCTCATCCCGGTCGTTACGGTCATGGGGATTTCAATTGCATTGTTATTCAGCGGAGCCGTGGTTGTGGAGAACGTGTTTGCTATCCGTGGGCTGGGGCGTGTGCTCATCCAGAGCATCCTGAACCGTGATTACCCGGTGGTGCAGGGCGCGATTCTGGTTGTGGCTGTGCTGCTGGTGTTCACCAACCTGCTGATTGACCTGCTGTACACTGTTATTGATCCGCGCATTACCTACGAGGGCTAGCCAATATGACCACACAACCGCAAACTGCACGGGTCGCTACACTGGCCCCACAGATTGACCCGGAAGAACTCGAATTTCCAGAACGTCCGTCCGTCTGGCAGCGCCTGCTGGGGGATGTTCGGGCGGTGGTAGGTATCAGTGTGCTGCTTGTGATTACAGTGGGGACGCTGTTGGCCCCGTACATCGCGCCACACGACCCGCAGAGCATGGCGTTCGACATTCTACAACCGCCATCGGCCACGCACTGGATGGGCACCGATGACCTGGGCCGCGATTTGTTCACGCGGGTGCTGTATGGCGCACGGATTTCGCTGTTCGTCGGCGTGGTGACGGTGAGTATTTCGCTGGTAGTTGGTGTGGGGATGGGGCTGCTGGCCGGGTACTACGGTGGCTGGATTGACACGATACTGATGCGCTACATCGATATTCAGTGGGCGTTCCCGAACTTTATTGTGGCGGTGTATCTGGTTGCGGTGTTCGGGACGGGCCTCTCTAACGTGATTGTGGCGGTTGCTCTCGCTTTTCTGGATGATTTTGCACGTATTACACGCGGCATGGTGCTGTCCATCCGTGAGGAGGAGTATGTGCTATCGGCGCGGTCGCTGGGTGCCGGGGACTTCCGTATCATGATGCGCCATGTGCTGCCGGGGGCCATTGCGCCCATTATCGTGCAGGCGACTATCAGCGTATCATTTGCGATTCTGGCAGAGGCGGGGCTTTCGTTCCTCGGCCTCGGTGTGAAGCCATCCACGCCGACATGGGGCCTGATTATCAGCGATGCACGGACGTTCTTCTCTCGTGCGTGGTGGCTGGCGACGTTCCCCGGTCTCGCAATCATGATTACCGTACTCAACATCAACTTCCTCGGCGATGCCCTGCGGGATGTGCTGGACGTGCGCAGCGATTAGTGTGCTACAGTACAGGCATGTAAGAATGGCAATATGGATACCGTCTAATCAGTATCCACACATTATCTAAACAGAGGAATAGAGTTATGAGTAAGGAAGTCACAACGCTGGGTGGCGGCTGCTTCTGGTGCCTTGAGGCCGTCTACGACGAGATGAAGGGCGTGGAGTCTGTGGAGAGTGGCTACATGGGCGGCCATGTCGAAAACCCGACCTACCGCGCGGTTTGCACCGGCACCACCGGCCACAACGAAGTGGTTCAGATCACATTCGATACCGATGTTGTCAGCTTCGATGATATTCTGAACGTGTTCTTCACCATCCATGACCCCACAACGCTCAACCGCCAGGGCAACGACATCGGTACACAGTATCGCTCGGAGATTTTCTATCACAGCGAGGAACAGCGCGAGGCTGCCGAGGCCAAAATCAAGCAGATTGAAGCTGAGGGCATCTGGAACAACCCGGTGGTGACGCGCATCACCGAGAAAGAAACATTCTACATCGCCGAGGATTACCACCAGGAATACTTCGCCAACAACCCGAACGCCGGTTACTGCCGTGTGGTTGTCGCCCCGAAGGTCGTGAAGTTCCGCCAGAAGTTCACCAGCCATCTCAAGGAAAAAGCATAGGTGCAACCGGGGCGCACACGCGCCCCACTCTGGACATTACCCGGCAGTGATCGCAATTTCCTCCACTGTCGCGTCGATCACCTCGTAAATGGCGTCCAGCCACTCGTTGTGCTCCGGTTTCATCAGGCAGGAGCGTACACACGCCACCATTTCTGTGTCTATCTCGATCCCATCCACATCTGCAAAGAACTGCGCCGGGAGTTTCGTCACGGCAAGGTGGAGATGACGTTCTGCGGCTGCATCGAAGAACTGCTGCGAAAGTTCACTCATCTGTGAGGTTGTCGCGGCTTTCGGTGTCCAGATGACAATATCCAGTTCTGGTACCAGCGGTGTGATGAAACGCTCATCTGCTGCCAGACGCTCATACAACCCCATCCCTGCCGCACGGCACGCGCTCAAATCCTGCGCGAACTGGCCGCCACGCTCCATCGGGAGCAATTGCTGTGTGGCCCACAGTGCCACTGCCGAGGCCCCGGCCCGTGAACACTCCAGACTGATTTCACCGAGGTGCAATTCATTGGAACTGAAGTAGGTATACGGTGAGTCGTGTTTATAGAAGCGCCCCACAGACGGGTCTTTGAACAGCACGCAGCCACAGCCATAGGGTTGCAGGCCGTGTTTGTGAGGGTCTACCACGATGCTATCGGCTTCGCTGATGTGGTCATACACGGCGCGGGAGTGCGCATCCATGTTATCTGCCAGTGTGAAGTAACCCCCATAGGCTGCATCTATGTGAATACGGAAACCGTACTTTTCCCGCAGATGCAATATGTCCACCAGCGGGTCTACAGAGCCAATTGCTGTCGTTCCCGGTGTGACGACCACCACTGCTATATCACCCTGCGTCTTCAGGATGTCTTCCAGCGCGTTTACGTCCATACGCCCGATGTTGTCTACTGGCACACTCTGGTAAGGCAGCTTGAGCACACCAGAGATACGGCTGTGTGTGTAGTGCGACTGTGCCGAAGCCAGCACTTTTCCGCTCGGTTTCAACTCCCCGGCCACCCACAGGGCTTCCATATTCGCCATTGTTCCACCGCTGGTCAGGTGGCCCAGATACGCATCGTAGCCAAACATCTGCGCGATGCTATCGACGGCTTCTTTTTCCATATGGCTGCTGGCACGGCCCCCGTCAAGCGCATGGTTGTTCGGGTTAATCCACAGCGCGAGGGTGTAGGCCAGCCGTGCGACCGGGTGCGGTGGCTTGAGCATCTGCCCTGCATAGAACGGGTGCGGATAGGGGTAATTATCCGTCATGCGGTCAGCCACGGTGTTGAGCACAGCACCCATCGCGTCCATATCCACCGGCAGGTCAAAATCCGGCATATCGTCAAACGACGTTTCAAGGCGCTTGAGGGCTTCATCCAGTAATTTCAACGATTGTGTTTCTAAAGTCATGTTGTTCTGTCCAGTAATCAAATTACGCTAGATTGTGTGCCGCATCGTTGCAGATGTCAACGAAAGACCGATGAGCCAATTGCATGAGTAGCAGGTAAATGTTAGGATCATGGCGCTTTCGAAAACGTTTTCGCTCACTGCAAAAATTATTTACATTTTTTGACAACACACAATCACGCTGACCTGTCGGAAAAGGACTGACCATGACTGAAAAATCCTCGAAACCCACCAGCAACGGCCCCGGCAAGCTGGTAGCCACAGAGCCACCACCCCGCATCAACCTGCAGGATAAAATCGACATCCAGCGGATGAAAGATGCCAACGGCAACCGTTTACACAGTATGAACGGCTTCGACCCGAAATTCACTGACATCGTAGACTATATTATCCGCATCACGCACGAAATCTGGGAAGAGAAGGCTATCGGTGCTCTATACGAATACTATGCCGGCAACATCCAGTTACACACATCCACTGAAACCACCCACAGCCGCGATGCAGTGCTGGCCGGAACCCTGGCGACAATGGCCGCTTATCCGGATCGTCGCCTGTACGGGGATGAGGTCATCTGGGGCGGGGATGATGTGACTGGCTTTTACTCGTCGCACCGGCTGACGCACGCCGGGACTAACACAGGCTGGTCACTGTATGGGCCGCCAACGGGTAAGCGTGTGACCTACCGTGCTGTTGCCGATTGCTTTGTGCGCGAAAATACCATCGTAGAGGAATGGCTGACCCGCGATGAACTATCGCTGGTACATCAACTGGGGCTGGATCCAGTGAAAACGGCGAAGGAAATGGCCCGTAAAGAGGCCGACAGCGGCCTGACTTACCCGGCAGCAGCAGATGTGGAGCGCGGTGTGGGCCAGCTACCGCCAGAACCAGCCCCGAAAGCGCCATCTGGCGAGTTTTCCCCGGAGCATTTTATCCGCAGCATGATACATGAGATGTGGAACTGGCGACTGCTGAATAAAGTACGCGAATACTACGCAGAGACCATCGCCGCAGAGTCCGCCTCCATGCGGAAGATGAACAGCCGCAACGAGTATCAGTCATACATGCTGTCGCTGCTGTCCCCGTTCCCGAACCTTGCCATGACAGTGGAGCACTTCTGCATGGTGGGTGATGCTGAGATCGGGTATCGCACGGCTACCCGCTGGCGAATGCGCGGCACCCACACTGGTTTCGGCATCTATGGCGAACCCACCGGCAACCCGATTAACATTATGGGCATGAGCCATCACCTGATTCAGGACGGCAAAATCCAGCGGGAGTGGACGATATTTGATGAGTTCGCGCTGCTCAAGCAAATCCACCGGCCACAGTAGCCCGGTCACTCGCGTGGCGGGAACTCCCCCACAATAACGACTGTGTAATCACCGGATGTGCGGCCATCGAAGCTGCCAAACAGCACACTCTGCATATCCGGTGAACCGGGTTCAAAACGCAACCCCGCGTCAAAGCGCCCACCATCCACGGTGGTTTCCAGTTCTGATGAAAACCACTCAAAGCCGTCAATCGTGGGCACATCCTCACACTCAAACGCACCCGCATCGTCGCACTCGCGCAGGATTTGAATATCGGCATTGATTTCCTGAATGTTGGGGTCAAGCCGGGTGGATTTACTGCCCACCTGATAGATCGTAAAACCGGCTTCCTGTGCCAGCGGCCCCAGACCAAGCTGCATCAGGTCACGATCACCGTCCGGGCCAATGGTCAGGCCGTCAATGACAATGACATAGCGGCCACTGGTCTCGTTAAGTGCGGCTATGTTGAGCTGCATAATACCGAACTGGCTGATGTTCTCGAAGTTCACCTTGGGCACGCTGCCCTCCAGCGTAAGCGGATCTTCTCCCGGCATTGTCAGTCGGTCGCCAAGGCCCACACCCGGCCCTGCACCCTCGCCTGTTTCGCAGAATTGATCGAAGAACGGTTCGAAATCAAAGCGCAGTGTGGTGCGCACGGCTGGCTGGAATCCGTCCAGCCCGTAAACTGACAGGCTGACGAATGTTGCCTGGTCGGGGTCGTCTTCAAATTCAATCACAAGCGCATTCGGCACATCCTCGCCATTACAGTCGAAGATCACCTCGCGGTATGGGTCAGGCTCCGGGGTAGGTGCAACGCCACGCACATCTACCGATAGCGTGTATGGCCCCACTGTGGTGCCATCGGCGTTACCGGTACGTGTCGCCACAATGCGATACTCGCCTGTTGTGGCGGCGGTGTAGCTCATGGTAACTGTATCGTTCGGGTTGCCGTCTGCACTACGTTCGACCAGATTTTGCTCCGGGTCAAGGATGCCCAGTAGCGGCGCCAGCCCATCCTGCCCGGTCATCGTGACCTGAACGGTATCGCCTTCGCGCACTGTCACCAGCCACCAATCAAATATGACGGCCTCAGTAATCGTATCCTGAACAGTAGAGCCGGGGGTAATGGGCAGGATAGATGGTGATTCCAGTGGTTCGTCGTCTGGTTGTTGGGCCAGCACATGGCCGGTAAACATAAGAAAAACCGCAGTAACCAGCAGGTGCAACAGCATACGAGTGTGCATGATCGTTCCCTGTATGTGTGATTGGCATTCTCAGGGACTATTGTACTCCGGGGTGGAGCCAGATGCGGGGGCTTAAACAGAAACAAAACACCCCTCTGTGTGGAGGGGTGTGTGAGGGTACTGCATCTGCCGCGTAGATTACTCTACGGAAACAACAGCGCCTTCGGCTTCCAGCTTTTCCTTTGCTTCGGCAGCGGTTTCCTTGGAAACTTCTTCCATGACCTTGCTCGGGGCGCCTTCTACCACTTCCTTGGCTTCCTTCAGGCCCAGGCTGGTGAGTGCGCGAACAGCCTTGATGACGTTGATCTTCTTCGGGCCAATTTCCTTCAGGATCACGTCGAACTCGGTCTTTTCGTCTTCTTCTTCTGCCGCAGCAGCGCCGCCAGCAGCACCACCGGCCATCGGCATACCCATCGGCATCATCATGCCGCCGCCAACAGCAGCTTCTACACCCAGCTTTTCTTCCAGCTTGGTCTTCAGTTCGGATGCTTCCAGCAGGGTCAGGCTGGCGATTTCTTCTACGAGCTTATCTACGTCTGCCATTTGATTGGTTCCTCTTATCTGTGTGTTATGCGTTTAATGAAAGTGTACGCCTGTGGGGTGCCGGGTTATGCTGCGTCGGATGCAGCGCCCTCGCCACCTTCCAGGTTTTGCGTAATGTGTGCCTGCAACACGTTGAGAACCTGTGCGATTCCCGGTTGCAGTACGTTGACCACCGAGCCATTTGCGGCCTGCAATGTATTCACCAGCCCCTGCTGCGGCTGAACCAGCATCCCCAGAATCTGCGGATACAGTTCGTCCAGCGTCGGCAGCTCACTGACGGCCTTGATGTCCTTCTCTTCGAAGACGCTGTTGCCCATGATGCCGCCCTTGAGGACAAATTTGTTCTCAAAGTCTTTGGCGAACTCCATGACCGCTTTGGTCATGCCAGGCAGGTTGCCTCTGGAGAAGCAAACACCAACGGGGCCAGCAAGCATCTCTTCAGGTATGGGCCAGCCGGACTGATCCAGCGCGATTTTGAGCAGGGTGTTCTTTGTTACCATGAACTCACCCTGATTTTCGCGCAGTTTATGCCGGAGCTGTTCGGTCTCGGCGACGGTCATGGCATTGTACTTTGCGACGATCAGACCGTCTGCGGCGGCCAGTGTCTCATTGTACTTTGCGACAAGTTCTTCCTTGCGCGCTCTTGAGATTGCCAGGATGCGCCTCCTTCAAATACTCCAGCGGAGCGTAAACCCCGCATACAAACAAAAAATGCGACCTGCATAGGCAAGCAGCCGCATAGAAGTCGCACATCCGTGTGTTATCGGATTGTATGCTTTCACCTCGGCAGGGAAATTAAGTCCGCTTGTGTTGGACGCCTGCTGTCTGCGGCGTGCCTGTGTCAGGCAACGCGTTCAGGATAGTCGCCCCGGCAGAAATGTCAAGCCGTAACCTGAAGCGGGTGCAATCGAATGCAGGGGTAAATTAATCGGTGTTCCGGTTATGGTGGCGTGAGGAAGATTTCCTTTTCGGGTTCCCCGCCCGGGTTCGATGCGATTGCCCTGAACAAGAAACGGGGAGATAGCGGTTTTAGCGAGGCCATTTTTTCGCTATGATATGCCGCGCAAATGACCCGCCAGCTTAACTGGTAATTGAGGAAAGAGACTTATGGCAAGAGATTACGGTTCGCTTGCACCAAGACGAAATTCAAACGCAGGGTGGCAGTGGTTCATCTTTGGCGCGATCACCGGCATGATTTTTGCCGGATGTGTGGTTGCAACCCTGCTGGTTACAGTTGCGTTCGAGGTAGTGTCCATTCCGGGGGTATCTATTGGCCCTACCCAGCCAGCGGAATTCAGCATTATCACTGCCACACCACTCCCGGCAACGGCAACACCGCTGCCCAGTGCCACGCCGGAACCCAGCGCTATACCGGCAGTAGCCGCAACACAGGCCCAGATTGCGATCCCCACGGCCACACCCCCCGTTTCTATTCCACTGGACATAGACACGATACCGGATGGCAGTGGCAATGAAGAAATCACAGCCGCCGATGGCACAACCGGCAGCGGGCTGGGTGTTGCAGTGGCACCTACGGCAACAGTTGTCATTGACCTTGTACCCGCACAGACGGACGGGGGCGGTGGCCTCGCTGTGAACCCGAATGCAGGGCAGGCACAGGCCGCTGCTGCTGGCGAATCTGAGATCCCGGCAATCCTTGATCTGTTGCAATCTGACCTTGACCCGGTATCGGGCGGCGCATTCCAGATGGGCACCACACTCCAGGAAGCGGCGCAGGCCGTCCGTGAGTGTACCGACGTGTTTAATGGGGTCTGCCAGCCGAGCTATGCCGAAGACTCCTTCCCCCCGCGTGAAATTACGATGTCAGATTTCCTGATTGAAGAAACCGAGGTAAGCTATGAGCAGTACATTGCATTCCTCAACGTGATGGGGCCACGCAGCCACCTGAACGGCTGTGACAACCAGCCCTGCCTGCAAACGCAGAACGAATCGGACATCAGTAACGTGGGCTTTGACGGCCAGACGTATGATGTGCCGGATGTGATTAACAATTTCCCGGTTGCCGGTGTTACATGGTATGGCGCAAAGGCTTACTGTGAAGCACTGGGCCGCCGCCTGCCCACCGAGGCCGAATGGGAATATGCTGCACGCGGCCCCAACGGAAACCAGTATCCGTGGGGTACCGGCCCATTTGATACCACGCTGGCAAAGACCAATCGCCCCATCCCTGAAGACCTGACACAGGCCGGTGCTGCACCTATCGGTTCCTATCCGGCGGGTGCCTCATGGGTGGGTGCGCTGGACATGGCCGGTAATGTGGCTGAGTGGGTGCTGGACTGGTACGACGACAATCACTATTCACAGTCACCCAGCGCGGTAGACCCGCAGGGGCCAGTGGGTGGTACAGAACGTGTGGTGCGCGGTGGCTCATGGGATGCTGTACCGTTCTTCGCACGCAGTATGCATCGCCAGAGCCTGAATCCGATTGAGGCCCAACCGTGGCTGGGGTTCCGCTGTGCCGCAGACCCGGCAGATTCACTTACCGGTAGCCAGAGTTCGGCAGGAAACCAGCCAGTTATCCCGGCAGAGGCGGTTACGCCAGATGCACAGACCAGCCTCGGCGGTGAGGCTACCGTGCCGGATAACCAGCCGCTGCTGCCCTCTGATGCGATTCAGCAGCCGTCTACACTGACGCCGTAACACATAGCAAATCGGGCGGGCTACGTCTGTACAGGTGTGGCCCGATTGCTCACCCTCTAGTCGTCTGCTTTCTGTTCCGGGTTGGGGCGGTTCCCACGCAGGGTGGGGTAAAACGCAAACACAAACGCATAGGTTTGTTCGTCGGCGTTTGCGCCGTCTTTTTTCTTCTCGTGGAACTCTTTCGATAGCTCCTTGATGCGCTCATGGAACTCAAGCGCTTCGGCTTCGGTCAACCGGGTCGTCATCCGGGAGATGTTCAGGTTCAGCGGCGATGTTTCTTCCGTCAGGTTAATCAGGCCATTGGCGGTATTGCGCCGGATGTCCTGTTTGGCGTTATCCAGAATTGCAT